>CAYTYN010000017.1:337-28998 GCA_964442135.1 uncultured Oscillospiraceae bacterium | reverse complement strand
GGTCCGGTAGTTCAGTTGGTTAGAATGCCAGCCTGTCACGCTGGAGGTCGACGGTTCGAGCCCGTTCCAGGTCGCCATTATAAGTTGCGCATTGCTGATTCATGTGTTAAAATGTCCATGAGGTGATGCAGGAGACTTACCCGATATGGTGGGTATCGTCAAGTGGTTAAGACACAGGATTGTGGCTCCTGTATGCGTGGGTTCGAATCCCACTACCCACCCCACATTTTGATGCGGTAGATGATCGGGCGACATAGCCAAGTGGTAAGGCAGAGGTCTGCAAAACCTTTATTCCCCAGTTCGAATCTGGGTGTCGCCTCCAACGATGGGGTATCGCCAAGCGGTAAGGCAACGGATTCTGATTCCGTCATTCGCAGGTTCGAATCCTGCTACCCTAGCCAACGAAAAAGCGAACCGTTCGGTTCGCTTTTTCTTACAGAAGGGACTTCCCTGAGGGAAAAAGTGTGGTATAATAACGGTGTTGGCGGAAAACCGATACGCCGAAGGACGCTTCACGAAAAGTCCTTTATGAAAAATCCATATGCAGGGTTAGTTTAATGGCAGAACAGTCGCTTCCCAAGCCACAGACGCGGGTTCGATTCCCGTACCCTGCTCCATTGTAAAAGGTGCCTTTAAGGAGGCGGCCTTTATTTTTTTGGCGTTTCTATCTATGAATTGTGAATTTTTTGCGAAAGACTTCAATCGCGTCAAAATTAAGTTGACAACGTATTATAGGTTCGATATTATATCAGAGGTAGAAGCGATAAAAATTTATCAATTAGTCATTTATGAAAGAGAAGGGAGTAAACTAATGAAAGGCTATGCAATGCTGAAAATCGGAGAGTCGGGATGGATCGAAAAGGAACGCCCTGCATGCGGCCCTATGGATGCGATTTGCAAACCTTTGGCGGTAGCGATCTGCACATCAGATATCCATACTCTTTGGGAAGGTGCAATCGGCGAAAGACACAACATGATTCTTGGACATGAGTGCTGTGCGGAAGTCGTTGAAGTCGGCGACCTGGTTAAGGACTTTAAGCCCGGAGATCGTGTTCTGATTCCGGCCATCACCCCTGACTGGAATTCCCTCGCTGCTCAGGGCGGATATTCGATGCACTCCGGCGGAATGCTGGGCGGATGGAAATTTTCCAACTTCAAGGATGGCGTATTTTCAGAGGTCTTCCATGTAAACGATGCTGACGGAAATCTGGCGCTGCTTCCGGAAAACATCAATACCGTGGATGCCTGCATGCTGTCGGATATGGTTCCAACCGGATTCCACGGCGCAGAGCTGGCGGACGTGCAGTTCGGAGATTCTGTGCTCGTCATCGGAATCGGACCGGTAGGACTGATGGCTGTAGCAGGCGCCAATTTCAGAGGTGCGTCCAGAATCATCGCAGTCGGCACAAGACCGGTTTGCGTTGAGGCTGCTAAGGGTTACGGCGCGACAGACTTTGTCAGCTATAAGAACGGTCCGATCGCTGAGCAGGTTCTCAACATGACGGGCGGAGCCGGAGTAGATAAGGTGATCATCGCCGGAGGCGGAGTAAAGACCTTCTCAGAAGCGATTAAATGCATGAAGCCGGGCGGAAAGATCGGAAATGTAAACTATCTCGGCAGCGGCGACTTTGTTGAAATTCCTCGTGTAGAGTGGGGAGTAGGAATGGGTCATAAGGAGATAAAGGGCGGTCTCATGCCTGGCGGACGTCTGCGCATGGAGAAGCTGGGAGCTCTGGTTTCCGCAGGAAAGCTGGATCTCTCGCCTATGAGCACACACGTATTCGAAGGATGGGAGCATCTGGAGGAGGCTCTGTTCCTGATGCGTGATAAACCGGCAGATCTGATCAAGCCTGTTGTAAAGATCGAAGGATAACGGGATAACTGACGATAGAAACGGGGGCAGAAAGAAAAGGCGATACGGCTGATGAAGATTTTAATCATATCCGGATTTCTGGGAGCGGGGAAGACCACATTCATCGGAAAAATGGCGGAGCGCACAGGAAAGAGCTTCGTGATTCTGGAGAATGAATACGGCGGAACCAACATAGACAGCGGAAAGCTGAAAGATGATAGGGCGGCCGGCGCCATGAATATCTGGGAAATGACAGAGGGGTGTATCTGCTGCTCCATGAAAGAGGATTTGGCGGCGTCAGTGCTGACCATTGCTAATGCTCTGGATCCGGAGTATCTCATCATAGAGCCTACCGGAGTAGGGAAGCTGAGCAGTATTGTGGAAAATCTGAAGCGGATAGAGTACGAGAGGATATCTATCCTGGCCCCTGTCGCAGTTGTGGACGGTCTCAGCTATTGGCGGTATGTGCGAGATTACGAGGAAATATATCGGGATCAGATTTCCACAGCCGGAACCATTTTCCTATCGAAGATGGAAAGTGCTCTGCCGGAGGAAAGAAGCCTTCTTGAAAGAGAGCTGAGAAAGCTGAACGAACACGTGGAAATTCGGACAGAGCACTATTCTCATATGAGTGCAGAGGAGTGGGATAAGCTGCTGACGCGAGGTTATGACGGAACCTCCTTTGCGGAACCCGCCGCAGAAGAGACCGTTTTACCGGACACTCTCTCTATGCGCGGAGTTCAGATGGACAGACCTGAGCTTTTAATCCTTCTTCTGGAAAGGATAGCGGCCGGCCGGCTGGGAATGGTAATTCGGGCCAAAGGCTGTATCAGGGCAGGGGAATGTGCCCTGCGGTTTGATCTGGCAGACGGCAGGTACAGCATAACCGGCACGGAGGACGGTCAATCCTTTGAGACCGGAAAGGCGGTTTTCATCGGAACCGATATACAGCGCCGGGAAATACAGAGGTATTTTGAGAAGGAACCCATGACGCTGCGCCTTAAAAAGGGAAATGCTCCTGAAAAAAACGGAGTATCCCCTTTGTATAAGAAGGTGCCCTTTTCTCAATATAAGTCCGGAGAACCGTCGGTTTAGGCAGTGGAATCCTCAGGCCACGCTGAGATGAGAGCTGAAGAAAATCAATAGGGAGTGCCCTGATCATCTGTTTTGGTGATCCTACGGCACTCCCTTTGTTTAAGCTTAAATGTAATATACTCTGTTTTCCTCGCGAGGGGCGGCTTCGGGAATGTCCTTAGCAGGATATCCCAGAATGCAGTGTCCGATTCCTTCGTATTCACCTTCTATGCCTAATTCCTTAAGAATCCTTTTTCCCTCCTCGGTTTCGAATTCCTCTTTAGCTCTGTGTATCCAGCAGGATCCCAGACCTAAGGCAGAGGCAGCGAGCATCAGGTTGCCCATTACCAAACTGCCGTCGTAAACCATGGTCGGAATATCCGTTTTGGCGAGAACGATGAGAACCGCCGGAGCGCCGTAGAAAGGGTCTCGCCCCTCAGGAAACCCTCCGATCGCTCGGTTCATTTCAGAAAGCTTGGCTATCAGATCCTTGTCGGTTACGGCGACGATCACCGCGGACTGGCGATTCATGCCGCTTGGAGCGTATAGCCCCGCTTTGATTACGGTATCCAGTACCTCCTTTGGAACCGGATCCGATTTGTATTCTCTTATGCTTCTTCTGCCAATAATGGCTTCAACAACTTTATTCTCCATTGTGCCGCTCCTTTCATATTTTTTATCTGTCTACAATTATATCCCTCCGGTTCAAAGTTCGCAAGAGGCGGAAGCTGAGTATGGCTTATACACTGCGTTTTTCACTTCTTTCACTTCTTTTTTCGCATCTTTTTAACAAGGTAAAAATTTTCCTTGCGCCTCGCTCTAAAAAATAGTACAATAAATTCGTTATAGGCTGACACTGTTCATAGCTTCATATTTCATACTAGGCAGGAGGTGAATTGGAATATGGCACAGGTAATCGTCAGAGAGAATGAAAGTCTTGAGAGCGCTCTTAAAAGATTTAAGAGGTCTTGCGCCAGAGACGGCGTTATGGCTGAAGTTAGGAAGAGAGAGCACTACGAGAAGCCAAGCGTTAAGAGAAAGAAAAAGTCTGAGGCAGCCAGAAAAAAGGCTAAGAAATACTAATTTGTTCTGAATTAAAATCGGGGTGATTTTAATGTCCATAAAAGAACAGCTTATGGCCGACTTCAAGGCAGCCATGAAGGCTCGCGATGAGGTCGCCAAGAATACTATCAGTCTCGCCCGGGCTGCTATAAAGCAGTACGAGGTGGACAACCGTGAGGAGCTGGATGATGCCGGCGTCATCACCATTTTGATGAAACAGGTCAAGATGCGTAAGGATGCCCTCGCCGATTTTGAAAGGGCGGGAAGAACAGATCTGACGGAAGCCTATAACGCGGAAATTATGGTTTTGAATAAGTATCTTCCCCGGCAGATGTCTCCTGAGGAGATCAGGAGGATCGTCGCTGAAACTGCCGCTCAGCTGGGAATAGAAGGAGGCAGGGAGAACATGGGAAGACTCATGGGTCCCGTGATGGGCAAGCTTAAGGGCAAGGCCGACGGGAACATGGTAAGAGAGGCCGTACAGGAATATTTGTCCTGATTTTGCTACAGAGAAGAAACGGAGCTTACGCCGGAGCAGCTTTGCTGCCGGGCGGGAAGTTCCGTTTTTTTTGGCTACTTATAGAAAAAAATAGGAAATTACCAAAATATACATGGAATATATTGACATATATCCCTGCCCTGTGATAGACTTTCCGCAAACTTTTTACGGGAGGAACCCGAGATGGAACAAAATGAAAGTAATATGTGGAACATGCGGCTGGGCGCCGCGGGAGAGGATTTTGCCTGCCGCTACATGGAAGGTAAGGGATACGAGGTGGTGGAGAGATCCTTTCGATGTCCCTTCGGAGAAATCGACATCGTTGCCCTTAAGGACGGAGAGATGGTTTTCGCGGAGGTTAAGACCAGGAGCACCTCCGCCTACGGAAGGCCGAGGGAAGCGGTGAACAGGGCGAAGCTTTCTCGCATGGAAAAGTGCGCCCGGTACTACTTGATGAAGACGGACAGGCCGTATCACGGAGTCAGTTTAGACGTTATAGAGGTGACTGTGGAGCACATTAGGCAGGTGAGCATTCGGTGATATCTAAAGTAATGACCGCTGCCCTAAAGGGAATGGCAGGAGTGCAAATAGTGGCGGAGACGGACATATCCAGAGGTCTTCCGGCTATGACTGTAGTAGGTCTGGGAGACGCCGCGGTAAAGGAGTCGAAGGACAGAATCAGAGCGGCTATTGTAAGCAGCGGCTTTTCCTATCCGTCATCGCGGATAACCGTCAATCTGTCTCCCGCCCACATGAGAAAGAGGGGAAGCCATTTTGACATGGCTATAGCCATAGGAATACTGGCATCGTCGGGACAGGTTTTTGACAGAAAGCTGGGGGACACGGCGTTTATAGGGGAGCTTTCTCTCAGCGGTGAGGTGAGAGGCTGCGACGGCATTTTACCCATGCTCATGGAGCTTAAGAAGGGCGGAATCGTGAGCGCCGTGATTCCCTTCGATAACGCCGGAGAGGCGGCTTTGTTCGGCGACATGGACGTTTATCCGGTGAGAAGGCTTTCGGAGGCCGTCGAGGTGCTGAACTTAAAAAGAGAGCCGGAAAGGGGGACGGAGATGGTTTTTCCGGCTGAAACAGAGATGGACGCGACAGCGGATTTTGCCGACGTGAAGGGACAGGAGCAGGCGAAAAGGGCGCTTGCCATAGCCGCAGCGGGAGGTCACGGCATTCTCATGATGGGAAGTCCCGCCACGGGAAAGACGATGATGGCCTCGAGGATGGGAGCCATTATGATGCCCATGGACAGAGAGGAAATAGCGGAGGCTACCGCCATATATTCTGTGGCGGGACTTTTGGGAGAAAACAGGAGGATAATAACCGGACGGCCTTTCAGGTGTCCCGGCTCGGGGATAACCAAGGCAGGACTTATAGGCGGAGGATATCCCCCTGTACCCGGTGAGATAACTCTCGCTCACAGAGGGGTGCTGTTTCTGGACGAGGTGGGAGAGTTCGACAGGGATGTCATAGACGCTCTGAGGATACCGTTGGAGGAAAAGAAAGTCACCCTTATAAGGCGCGGGGAGAAATACGTATTTCCCGCGGACTGCCTTCTTGTGGCCGCGTCCAACCCGTGTAAATGCGGATATTACGGCGACGGAACCGATCGGTGCACATGCACTCCCGATGAGGTGCGGCGGTACAGAAGCAAGCTTTCCGGGCCTATCCTCAACAGAATCGACATGCACATATACCTGTCGCCGGTGAATTACACTGATCTCGGTGAGGGAAGAGCCATGTCCAGCTCGGAGATGAGAGCCATGGTAAGGAGGGCGTGGATTGCACAGCGGGAAAGATATGACGGAACGGATATACGGCTTAACTGCGGCGTAGGAGAAGGTGAGGCGGCTGATTTTTGCGCCTTCGACAGTAAGGGAGATCAGCTTTTAAGGAGAGCCTATGACAGTTTAGGCCTGAACCCCAGAACCTTATTTAAGGTTAAGAAGATAAGCAGGACTATCGCCGACATGGAGGGCGAGGAAAAGATAAGGTCAGACCATGTGGCGGAGGCTCTCCAGTACAGGGAAAGAGGGTGAGAAAGGGATGGCGGCGAAAGAAATATTGACGGAAAACACGGATTTTCTCTACGATTTGAGTCAGCTTCACACCCCGGTGGAAAAAATCTATTACACAGGAGATTTGAACCTTCTCAAGGGTCCATGCGTCGCCGTCGTAGGAAGCAGGTCTTGCACGGCATACGGAATAAAAGCGGCAGAGCACATAGCGGGAAGGCTTGCTCAGAGCGGCATAACGGTGGTCAGCGGCCTGGCAAAGGGCATAGACACGGTAGCTCACCGGGCGGCTATAGATAACGGAGGAAGAACGGCAGCCGTTTTGGCAGGGGGCACAGATTACTTCTATCCGGCGTCTAACAGGAGGCTCCAGCAGCTCATAGGAAGGGATCATCTGATTATCTCGGAATATCCTGACGGATTTGCTCCCAGGGCATACTGCTTTCCCATGAGGAACAGGATTATAAGCGCCGTATCGGATGCGGTCATAGTGGTAGAGGCGGGAAACAGGAGCGGAGCTTTGATAACTGCCGAATACGCGGCGGAGCAGGGAAAGAACCTGTACGCTGTACCGGGGAACATCACCAGCAGATCCAGCTTCGGGTGCAATAAGCTGATAAGGGACGGGGTGACGCCTCTCATCATAGCCGATGACGTGATAAGGGATTTAGGACTTACGCCGAAGACGGAGGACACATCCATAGAAGCCGATCTGGGAGAGGAAGAAAGGCTAATTTTAGATATAGTCAGAAAAAACGGAGAAGTTTCAATAGAAGAAATTGTTCACAGAACGAACATAAAATTACAGTCTGTTGGTGGTATAATTACCGCATTGGAGATGAAAGGGCTGATTTTTTTCGAAATGGGAAAAGTTCTGGTTGCAAAATTCTGAATCCGCTAATATAATTATGGTTTGTTAAAATGGCGACAGGAGCCTTCCTTAGTGTATTGCGGAAAGTCAGGAGGAAAAATGGCAACAGACAAGAAGACGCTGGTAATAGTTGAATCGCCGTCAAAGGCGAAGACCATAGGAAAATATCTGGGGTCGAGGTACAAGGTGATCGCATCTGTGGGCCACGTTAGAGACCTTCCGAAGAGCAGGATGGGAATAGATGTTGAACGGGATTTCGAGCCGGATTACATTTCCATCAGGGGAAAGGGAGAAATTATAAAAGAGTTGAGAAAGGAAGCGAAAGGGGCATCCGCCGTATATCTGGCCACTGACCCTGACCGTGAAGGAGAGGCCATATCGTGGCACCTTGCCTATCTCATAGGAATAGATCCCAGCCAGCCTTGCAGAATAGAATTCCATGAGATCACTAAGAACACCATAAAGGAGGCCATAAAGCATCCCAGACCCATAAATATGGGATTGGTAGACGCTCAGCAGGCCAGGAGAGTGCTGGACAGGCTGGTGGGATATCAGATCAGTCCTCTGCTGTGGAGGAAGGTGAGAAAAGGACTTTCGGCAGGACGGGTTCAGTCCGCCGCCCTTAAGATAATATGTGACAGAGAAAGAGAAATACAGGCTTTCGTGCCGGAGGAATACTGGAATATTTCCGCCGTATTCAGAAAGGGAAGAAAGTTCACGGCCAAGCTCGCCTCGTATAAAGGAAAGAAAATCAAAATAGGAAACGGCGAGGAGAGCGCTAAAGTAACGGAAGAGCTGAAGTCGGGCACGTTTACGGTGGAGGGAGTCACTGAAAGAGAGAGGACGAGAAAGCCTTACGCCCCTTTCACGACCAGCAGCCTTCAGCAGGATGCTTCCATAAAGCTGGGTTTCGGCACAGGAAGAACCATGCGCGTAGCTCAGCAGCTTTACGAAGGCGTAGACATAAAGGGGCGGGGCACCACAGGTCTCATAACCTACCTGAGAACGGATTCCGTCCGCATATCAGCTGAGGCCAGAGCCTCAGCCGCATCATACATCAAGGAAAGGTTCGGCGAGGAATACAGTGCCGATAACTTCTTTTCCAACAAGAAAAAAGATATTCAGGACGCTCACGAGGCCATAAGACCCAGCGTCATAGAATTAGAACCGTTGTCTATAGAGGGGTCTCTGACACCGGATCAGTTTAAGCTTTACCGGCTCATATGGAACAGGTTTATTGCCAGTCAGATGAGCGCCGCCAGATTTAAAAGCGTTCAGGCGGACATCAGCTGCGGCGATTACCTGCTGAAAGCCTCCGGCTCCACCCTTTTGTTCGACGGATATCAGAGGGTATATAACCCGGGAGCCGACGAGGATAAGGATCGAATACTCCCCCCTCTGACCAAGGGAGAAGAGCTTAAGGCCGAAGCTATACAGAGCGAGCAGGCCTTTACACAGCCTCCGGCCAGGTACACGGAAGCGAGCCTGGTAAAGGAGCTGGAAGAAAAGAACATAGGACGCCCGAGCACCTATGCCCCTATAGTCGGCACTCTGGCGGACAGGAAATACACCACTAAGGAGAAGAAAGCCCTCAAGCCTACGGAGCTGGGTTTCGTAGTGGACGACCTGATGGAGAAGTATTTCACCGACATAGTGGACTCCGGCTTTACCGCGGAGATGGAGGATAAGCTGGACGAGGTGGAGCTGGGCAGGATCAGGTGGAAAGCCGTTATAAGGGACTTCTACGAGCCCTTCGAGAAGGAGCTTGCCGTGGCGGATGAGGCCATAGAGAAGGTGACTTTAGAGGATAAGCCTACAGGAGAGACATGTGAGCTCTGCGGAAAGCCTATGGTTCTGAAATCCGGAAGATTCGGGGAATTCATAGCCTGCAGCGGTTATCCTGAGTGCAGGAATACCAAGCCTGTGGTGAAGAAGATAGATGTAAAGTGTCCGAGATGCGGAAGAGACATCGTCATCAAAAAGAGCCGCAGGGGAAAAGTATTCTACGGGTGCAGCGGTTATCCTGAGTGCCAACAGTCCTATTGGTACAGGCCGGTAAGCGAGAAATGTCCCAAGTGCGGGAGCCTTCTCGTCGAGAAGGGAGGAAAGAAGAAGGGGCTTTCCTGCTCCAATTCGGAATGTGACTATGTGAAGTAAAGTAAATCGGTATCGGTTAGATTTAGATAGATAACGTATTAAGGGAGGGAGATCGAAGATATGGAAAAGTTTCATGCGACTACCATATGCGCCGTCAGGAGAGGGCCTGATGATGTAGCTATAGGCGGCGACGGACAGGTCACTATGGGAGAAACTACCATTATGAAGAACGGAGCTAAGAAGGTTAAGAAGATATACGGGGACAAGGTGCTTACCGGTTTTGCGGGAAGCGTAGCCGACGCCTTCTCCCTTACGGAGAAGTTCGAGAAGAAGCTGGAGGAGCACGGAGGCAATTTAAAGCGAGCCGCTGTAGATCTGGCTCAGCTCTGGAGGTCGGACAAGGGGATGAGGAGCTTGGAGGCTCTCATGATCGTCGCCGACAGAGATGATGTTCTGGTGGTGTCAGGAAACGGAGAGGTAATAGTGCCGGATCAGGACTTTGTCGCCATCGGTTCAGGAGGCAACTTTGCATATTCGGCTGCTAACGCCCTTTTTAACCACACGGAAATGGGAGCATGTGATATCGTCAAGGAGTCCCTGAGGATAGCAGCGTCCATATGCGTATATACCAACGACAACATTACGGTAGAAAAGCTGTAAGGAGGGAGACAGCATGGGAACACAGCTTCAGAGCATGACTCCGAAAGAAATAGTTGCGGAGCTGAATAAATACATAATCGGTCAGGACGAGGCAAAGAAATCCGTCGCCATCGCCCTGAGAAACAGATACAGGAGAAGCCTTCTCTCCGATGAGATGAGAGAGGAAATCAGTCCTAAGAACATATTGATGATAGGGCCTACCGGCTGCGGTAAAACAGAGATCGCCAGGCGCCTTGCCAAGCTTATGGATGCGCCTTTTGTCAAGGTCGAAGCTACCAAGTTCACCGAGGTCGGATATGTGGGACGAGACGTGGATTCCATGATAAGAGATCTGGTGGAGGCGTCCATGAGAATCTCGAAGCAGACGAAGCTTAAGGAAAAGTACGACATAGCCGATCAGATAGCCGAGGATAAGATCGTGGAGGCCATGATACCTGACGGCACTAAGAAGCAACAGAAAAACCCGAAAAATCCTTTTGACGTGCTCTTAAACAGCGGCGGCTACGCCAGCCAGAAGCAGATCTACGAGGAAAGCCAGGCTAAGAAGGAGAGCGAAAAGGTTTCCGGCGACGTGGAAATGGCAAGGGAGCAGGTACGCCAGCAGCTTCGGGAAGGAAAGCTGGAGGAACAATTCGTGGAGATAGAGGTGGTGGATACCCCTAAGGGCAATCAACTGGACATGAGCAACGAGGGGATGAGCATCGCCATAGGGAATATTTTCGGCGATATGATGCCTGAGCGGACGAAGACGAAGCGGGTAAGGGTAAAGGATGCGCGGAAGATACTCAGGGAGCAGGAAGCCCAGAAGCTTATAGATATGGATCAGGTAACCGATGAAGCCATAGAAAACGCGGAACAAAACGGCATCATCTTCATAGACGAGATAGATAAGATAGCGTCAGGGTCAGGATACACCAGCGGAGCCGATGTTTCCAGAGAGGGAGTTCAGAGGGATATCCTCCCTATCGTCGAGGGAAGCGTGGTAAACACGAAATACGGACCGGTGAAGACGGACCACATTCTCTTCATAGGAGCCGGAGCGTTCCACGTTTCCAAGCCTACCGATCTTATACCGGAGCTTCAGGGAAGGTTCCCTATAAGGGTAGAGCTTGAGAACCTTTCCAAGGAGGATTTCATACAGATTTTGACGGCTCCGGAAAATGCCATTACCAAACAGCACCAGGCTCTTTTAAAAACTGAAAAAATTAATTTGGAATTTTCAGAAGAAGCTATTGACGAAATCGCAGATATGGCGTATCTTGTCAATGAGCAGACTGAAAATATCGGAGCCAGAAGACTTTACACCATCATGGAAAAGCTTCTGGAGGACATCTCCTTTGAAATACCCGACTGCGGCGATGAACCGCTGGTTATAGACAGAGACTACGTCCGGAGCAAGTTCGCAGACACGGTTCACAGGGACGACATAGACAGATACATTCTCTAGGGAAGAAAGGGGAACCGAAAAGGTGACGCTTTTGAATAATTCCAAATGGGAAACAGTTATTGAGTTTTTAAGGTGAAAAAGAGGTGAATTATGAGTGAAAGAATATTGGTTAGGATCAGAAAGCTGAACAGCGTGCTTTCTCAAAGCTCCATGGGTTATGTTTCATTCGACGAGCTGTGCAACATAATCAATGAGCTTCTGGATTCCAACGTCTATATCCTGAACAAGAGAGGCAAGGTGCTGGCGGCCAAGTTCGATGAAGGTGAAGAGGCTCCGCTCCAGAAGGTCGGGGATAAGCTGGAGCTGCCTAAGGCATACAACGAAAAATTTCTCGATATCAGTGAGACTGAGGCTAATCTAAAGGACGGCGATATTAAGGCCATCTACGGCGACGATTACACTATGGAGTATAAATACCACACCATAGTTCCCATAGTGTCCGGCGATCAGAGAGTGGCCACCCTGCTTCTTGCAAGGGTTAACGAGGCTTTTGACGATGAGGACATAGCGATCTGCGAATACAGCGCTACGGTGGTCGGCATCGAGGTTGCCAGAGGAATAGCCCAGGAGGAGGAAGAGGAGATCAGACTTAAGAACGCCGTGGTAATGGCACTCGAAACTCTGTCCTACTCCGAGCTTGACGCAGTGATCAAGATATTCGCCGAGCTTGAGGGAGAAGAGGGTCTTCTGGTTGCCAGCAAGATAGCTGATAAATCAGGAATAACCCGTTCCGTTATCGTAAACGCTCTCAGGAAGCTGGAAAGCGCCGGGGTTATCGAATCCAGATCTCTCGGCATGAAGGGCACAAGGATTAAGATAACCAACGAGTACCTGAGAGAGGAAATCGAAAAAGTAGAGATCTAGGAGTACGAAATACTCTTTGCTGCGGCCCGCGCACCTTGGTGAATGCGGGCCGTAGTTATGCAGGAGAGAATATGGTTAAATTTACGGATAACAACGAGATCATAGGGGAGTCTCGATCCTCCGCCATCCTGGTAGGGGTACAGATCAGAGAGGATATCTCCCATTCCATGGACGAGCTTAAGGGCCTTGCGGAAGCCGCCGGAGCGGACGTCCTGGGAGTGATGACCCAGGTGATGGAAAGGCCGGATCGGGCGACTATGATCGGGAGGGGCAAGACTCTGGAATTGGCGGAAATGGTAAAGAACATGGAAGCTGATGTGGTCATATTCAACGACGAGCTGGCGGGAATGCAGATCAGAAATTTGGAGGAGGCTACGGGAGTCAGGGTCATAGACAGAACCATATTGATACTGGACATATTCGCTGCCCGTGCCGACTCTAAGGAGGGACGGCTTCAGGTAGAGCTGGCTCAGCTGAGGTACAGGCTGCCCCGTCTTACAGGCTTTGGAAAATCTCTGTCCAGGACAGGTGCGGGTATCGGCACCAGGGGACCCGGCGAAAAGAAGCTGGAGACGGACAGGAGACATATAGAGAGAAGGATAGACGACATAAGGCGGGAACTGGCAAAGGCTGAAACGGCCAGGACTACTCAGCGGAGCCGTCGGGAGAGAAACGGGATTCCCGTGGTCGCTCTGGCCGGGTACACTAATTCAGGGAAGTCAGCCATAATGAACAGGTTTCTCCGGATGGCGGGAAATGAGGAAAAGAGTGTTAAAGAGAAGGATATGCTCTTTGCCACCCTGGACGCGGCTCACCGCAGGGTGGAGCCGGAGCCGGGAAGGGAGTTCGTCCTCATCGACACGGTAGGGTTCGTAAGCAAGCTTCCCCACGGTCTCGTGGAAGCGTTTAAGTCTACTCTGGAAGAAGTGGCGGGAGCGGATCTGATCCTTCACGTCATCGATGGGTCCTATGAGGAAAACCACAGTCAAAAGAAGGTGACGGAGGACGTTCTCCGCTCCATCGGCGCCTCTGCCGTGGACAGACTGATCGTATATAACAAGATAGATAAGCTTCCTTCGCCGATAGAGGAGGCCTCTCCGACGGAAGACACCGTCTTCGTCTCGGCGAAGGAAAACATCAACATGGACGTCCTCGTCGCAAAGGTTCTGGAAAGGCTTTTCGGCAGGAAGGTTCGGACAAAGCTGGTCATTCCCTACGACAAGGGGAACATCGTATCCTATCTTTGCGAGAAGACGGTAGTGCTGAAAAAGGACTACAGCGAAGAGGGAACGGTGCTGGAGCTGGAGATGAATGAGAAGGACTACAGGAGGCTGAAGGAATATGAAGCTTTACAGCACTGTCTTAGGTGAGGGAAGAGCCGAGCAGGAGATCGAGAGATCCAGGTTCATCGCCACGGCGAAGCCGGTATCCGACAGAGAAGAGGCGGAGGAGTTTTTCGCAAGGGTAAGGAAGGAATTCAAAGACGCCACCCATAACGTCCCGGCCATGGTCATAGGGGACAAAATGCAGATTCAGTGGGCCAGCGACGACGGCGAGCCTCAGGGAACCGGCGGGGCGCCCATAGTGCAAATGTTGGTAAGAGAGGGTATAACCGATGTAGCTGTGGTGGTCACCAGATACTTTGGAGGAATCAAGCTGGGAACCGGAGGGCTTGTTAGAGCATACACCTCCAGCGCCCGCCTCGGCGTAGAAGCCGCGGGGATATGCGACGTTGAGGAGATGGTCGTGGTCAGGTTCAGGACAGACTATCCGGTCTTTAACAGGGTGATAACCGGAGCCTTGCCCGGGGGAGCTTCTGTCTCCGGAGAGGAATACACCGACAAAGTGGCTTTCGACGTAACCTGCTGCCCGAAGGACAAGGCCTCCATAGAAAAAATTGTGAAGGAGTATTCAGCGGGAGGAGCGGAGGTCCTGTCAGAGGAGGCGTCTCTTGTAAAGGTTAAAAGGGCAGAGAGAAGAGCCTGAAGGCGGGAATCTTGAAAAAAACACCTAATTTTTACACTCACCTCTTGACATTGTTACGATCTGAGACTACAATAAGGATTGTAGTCAGCACTCGTAGTGAATGAGTGCTAACAGAAAATGTCAACGATGAATAATAATATAAATTGGGAGGTAGTAAAATGAGTTTTGGAATCAAACCCCTTGGAACCAGAGTCGTTATCAAGAAGGTAGAAGCAGAAGAGAAAACCCAGGGCGGTATTATCCTTACCAGCTCCGCTAAAGAAAAGCCGCAGATGGCGGAGGTGGTTGCCGTAGGTCCGGGGTCTAAGGACGAACCGATGGAAGTGAAGGTAGGAGAAAAGGTTATATTCTCCAAGTACGCGGGAACCGAGGTTAAATACGAAGGCGAAGAATACACCATCATGAGCCAGTCCGATATCCTGGCAACAGTAGAGTAGTTCACATAGATAAGTTAGGAGGCAGATAGAAATGGCAAAGGATATTTTTTACGGAGAAGACGCCAGAAGAAAGCTTCAGGCAGGTGTTGATAAATTAGCGGATACTGTTAAGATCACTCTTGGACCTAAGGGAAGAAACGTACTGGTAAATAAGGCTTACGGTTCTCCCCTCATCACTAACGACGGCGTTACCATCGCCAGAGAGATCGAGCTGGAGGACAGCGTTGAGAACATGGGCGCTCAGCTTGTAAAGGAAGTAGCGACCAAGACCAACGACGTTGCCGGAGACGGCACCACTACAGCTACTATCCTGGCTCAGGCCATTATCAGAGAAGGATTTAAGAATCTGGCAGCAGGCGCTAACCCTATGGTATTGAAGAAGGGTATCCAGGGTGCGGTAGATGTTGCCGTAGACGAGATAATAAAGAATGCTCATCCTGTAGAGACTAAGGAAAGCATCGCTCAGGTAGCCGCAGTTTCCGCAAGCGATGAAACCATAGGCGACCTGATCGCTGAGGCTATGGAGAAGGTCGGCAAGGACGGAGTTATAACGGTAGAGGAATCCAAGTCCATGGGAACGGAGCTGGACGTGGTAGAAGGCATGCAGTTCGACAGAGGATATCTGTCAGCTTATATGGCCACTGACACAGATAAGATGGAAGCTGTTCAGGAGAACCCGCTGGTCCTTCTCACCGATAAGAAGATAACCAATATTCAGGATCTCCTCCCTATTCTTGAGCAGATCGCCAAGCAGGGAAGAAAGCTCCTCATCGTAGCTGAGGACATCGAAGGTGAAGCTCTCGCTACTCTGGTGCTGAACAGGCTGAGAGGCGTTCTGGACGTTGTGGCCGTTAAGGCTCCCGGATTCGGCGACAGAAGAAAGGCCATGATGGAGGATATAGCCATCCTCACCGGCGGTACTGTAATCAGCGAGGAGGTTGGCTATGATCTTAAGGAAGCTACTGTTGACCTTCTCGGAAGCGCGTCTACGGTTAAAGTTGACAAGGAAAACACTGTCATCGTCGGCGGTGCGGGAGAGAAGGCTGACATAGAAGCCAGAATCAACTCCATTAAGAAGCAGATGGAGGAGACCGATTCCGATTTCGATAGGGAAAAGCTGGCTGAAAGGCTCGCTAAGCTGTCAGGCGGCGTAGCCGTTATAAAGGTAGGCGCCGCTACCGAAACTGAGCTGAAGGAGAGAAAGCTGAGAATAGAGGATGCTCTTAACGCTACTAAGGCAGCAGTTGAGGAAGGTATCGTAGCAGGCGGCGGAGTCGCTTTCTGCAACGCTATTCCGGCAGTAGCCGCATATGCTGAGACTCTGGAGGGAGACGCTAAGACCGGAGCCAAGATAATCGTAAGAGTTCTCGAAGAGCCTGTAAGACAGATCGCTGAAAACGCCGGATTCGAAGGCAGCGTAGTGGTATCTGAGGTTAAGAGCCAGAAGGCAGGCCGGGGATTCAACGGAGCGACTGAGGAATATGTGGACATGCTGGAAGCAGGCATCGTAGATCCTGTAAAGGTTACCAGATCCGCTATCCAGAATGCAGCTTCCGCTTCCGCTATGCTCCTGACCACAGAGGCAGGTATCGTTGACATCAAGGAAGAGAATCCTGTTGCAGCAGCTCCTGCAGGCGGCGGAATGGGCGGCATGATGTAATGACGATTCCGTACAACAGACAATTTTAACCTATTTAATTTACAGCAAGGAGAAATCCCGCGTGGCATTGGCCGACGCGGGATTTTTTGCTGTGCGTTTAAGGCATAGCCGAAGCCTTTCCTGAGGAACATAAAAAAATATACATAAACTCGAATTTTTATCAAAAAAGTGTTGCATAAAAATACATCAAGTAGTATAATTAGTCGCGTAGTCGAAAATAAAGTCCTGTTGGACAGAAGGATTTCGGTCACGGGATATAATAATTAAGAGAAGGAGAACAGGTAATGAAGAAATTTGAGAAAATCGCCGCTTTGGTTCTTGTAATCGCTTTGACGGCTCTGACATTCGCAGGATGCAGCGATTCGTCAGAGGAATCGGAGACTGTCACATACATCGCAGCTACAGAGCCTACATTCCCGCCTTTTGACACTACCGATGAGGAAGGAAATATCATAGGATTCGATATGGACCTCCTTAACGCTATTGCAGAAAAGGAAGGATTCGCCGTAGAGTATGTCGCCTTCGAGTTCGATGCGCTGATTCCGGCCATACAGAGCGGAAGCGCTGATATAATCGCCGCGGGAATGAATGCCCTAGATCCGGAAAGACAGGAGAAGGTAGATTTCTCAGACACATATTACGACAGCGCTCTCGTCTTAGTAGTCAGCGCGGATAACGACACTATCACAGGATTCGACTCCCTGACGACGGATATGAGAGTAGCCAGTCAGATCGGAACTACGGGAGCGGATAAGGCTTACGAGCTGGAAGAGGCAGGCCAGATAGGCGAAGTGGTTATAAATAACGGGTATGACACATGTATGCTCCAGCTTCAGAACGGGGATGTGGACGCAGTTATCATCGATAAGCCGGTAGCGGAAGCCTACATCGCGAAGCAGGAAGGCGTCAGCAAGATCGTAGGCGAGCCTGAAGGAGCGGAGTCCTATGGATTCGCAGTTCAGAAGGGCAATGAAGAGCTCCTTGCCATGATCAACGACGGACTGCAAAAGGTCATCGAGGACGGAACCTACGATGAGCTTATAGCTAAGTGGTTCGAATAGAGGTAAATGTAAACGGAAAGGTAATCGGGGATGCAGAATTATTTAGAAGGAATAAGAGTCGCATTCAGAGGGGCGCCCATGACATTGGGCGTCTGCCTTTGCGCGCTGGTCATAGGAATAGTGTTCGGACTCGTGTTAGCCCTCATGAGGACGTCGACTAACAAGCTTTTAGTGATCATAGCGAAGATATACATAGAGATAATAAGAGGGACGCCCCTCGTGGTGCAGGCTCTCATCATGGCCTACGGACTTCCCGTATTTCTTCATCAGCACGGCATAAATTTCAGCTGGAGAAATTACATGGTGGTTCCCGCCATAATCGTGTGCGGACTGAACAGCGCCGCTTATATGGCAGAGGTCATAAGAGGCGGTATTCAGTCGGTGGACAGCGGTCAGATAGAGGCGGCGGAGTCTCTGGGCATGACAGCCCGGCAGGTAAAGAAGCTGGTAGTCCTGCCCCAAGCGTTTAAGGTGGCCATACCGGCCTTTGGCAACGAATTCGTGACCCTTATCAAGGAGACGGCTGTGCTCTCTTTCGTTGCCGTCGTGGAGATTTTAAGGAGCGCTCAGCTGTGGAACGCTGCCACATTCGAGACCTTTGCCGCTTACATCGGCGCGGCTATAGTGTATCTTTGTTTCACCATTCCTCTTTCTAAGGTGGTAGCCTATGTGGAGAAGAGGCTTTCATGGGAGGGCGCCATATGATAGAAGTAAGGAATCTGGTTAAGAATTTCGGTCAGCTTCACGCCGTAGATAACGTCAGCCTCAAGGTAGAGGATGGTCAGGTGCTCAGCATAATCGGCTCCTCCGGCTCCGGAAAGAGCACGGTACTGCGCTGCATTAACAGGCTGGAGATACCTGACGGCGGTGAGATCTTAGTCGACGGAGAGCCGGTGACGGAGGGAAACGTCAGGAAGGTACGCCAGAAGACGGCAATGGTATTTCAGAACTTTAACCTGTTCAACCACATGACCGTCATCAACAATATCACATCGGCGCCTATCCACGTTAAAGGTCTCTCCAAGGAAGAAGCATTAAGGAAAGGCCATGAGATTCTGGAGATGGTCGGTCTTTCGGACAAGGCGAACGTCTACCCCGGAAAGCTTTCCGGCGGACAGAAACAGAGAGTAGCCATAGGCCGCGCTCTTGCCATGGAGCCGGGAGCAATCCTGTTCGACGAGCCTACCTCTGCCTTGGATCCGGAGATGGTGGGAGAGGTTCTGGAGGTAATAAAGGATTTGGCTCAAAAGGGAATGACCATGATCATAGTAACCCATGAGATGGGGTTTGCCAGAGAGGTTTCCGACAAGGTCATGTTCATGATCGACGGCCGGTGCATAGAAGAAGGAACCCCTGAACAGATATTCGAGAATCCGACGCAGGAGAGGACGAGGGTTTTCGTAAACAGCTTTTTGAGATAGGATACAGATTAAACGAGGCGCGGGAGCTAAGGCTCCCGCGCTTTAGTATTTCTATCAAAAAAATTTAGTATTAGTGTTACTTACCTGTTGACTTTCCCGCAAAACCATATATAATTGTTCTCGTACCGGTTTAGAAATACTAAACCGATAGTTTAGATTATATGTCATACTCAGACGAAGAAAGGATGGGAGAATGAGCATTGACATAGGGAGCAGGATTAAGGATTTAAGAGTGGCCAACGGGCTTACACAGGAAGAGCTGGCGGACAGGACTGAGCTTTCCAAAGGGTTTATCTCCCAGGTGGAAAGAGATCTCACTTCTCCGTCGATTTCTACGCTGGAGGATATCTTGCAGTGCCTTGGAGTCACCATATCGGAATTTTTTGCTGACGGAAGAGATGAGCAGCTTGTGTTCGGCGAAGAGGATTACTTCGAAAAGGAGGACGCCGAGCTTAAGAATAAGATAGAGTGGATAATACCTAACGCCCAAAAGAACATGATGGAGCCTATAAGGCTGACTCTGGAAAAGGGCGGCTCCACCTATCCGGACACCCCTCACGAAGGCGAGGAGTTCGGCTTCGTACTCAAGGGGGAAATATCCCTTCACATAGGGAAAAAGATTTACGCCGCTAAGGCCGGAGAATCATTTTACTACCAGTCAGGCAAGCAGCACTATATTTCATCGGAGAAGGGCGCTGAGATAATCTGGGTCAGCACGCCGCCGAGCTTTTAGGAAGGAGAGTGGGGCAAATGGCAGCGTCCCTTATAGAGCTTAGAAATATATATAAATCCTTCGAGGACACGGTGGTCCTGGAGGACTTCAATCTTACGGTCAACGAAAACGAGTTTATAACCCTTCTGGGACCTTCAGGGTGCGGTAAGACTACGACCTTGAGGATAGTGGGAGGCTTCGAGATCCCCGATAAGGGCAGCGTCTTCTTTGAGGGAAGGGATATTACAGACGTGCCGCCGAACCGGAGACATATAAACACGGTCTTCCAGAAGTATGCTCTCTTTCCTCACATGAACGTGGAGCAGAACATAGCCTTCGGACTTAAGATAAGCGGGAAGAGTGACCAATACGTAAAGGATAAGGTGGAATACGTCCTTAATCTGGTAAACCTGAAGGGATTCGAGAAAAGAAAGATAAATCAGCTTTCAGGGGGGCAGCAGCAGCGAATCGCCATGGCAAGAGCCATAGTAAATGAGCCTAAGGTGCTTTTGCTGGATGAACCATTGGGCGCCCTGGATTTAAAGCTGAGACAGGACATGGAATATGAGCTGATCAGATTGAAAAACGAGCTGGGAATAACCTTCATATATGTTACCCACGATCAGGAGGAAGCCCTGACCATGAGCGATAAGGTGGTGGTGATGAACAACGGCATAATCCAGCAGATGGGTACTCCGGAGCAGATATATAATGAGCCTGAGAACGCCTTTGTAGCGGACTTTATCGGCGACAGCAATATAATCGACGCCATAATGGTGGAGGATAAGGTGGTCAAAATCTGCGACACCGTATTCCCGTGTATAGATACAGGCTTCGGACGCGATAATCCTGTGGACGTAGTCATCAGACCGGAGGATCTTATCATCGGAAAGCCGGGACAGGGACAGTTAGACGGAACAGTGAGCCACAACGTGTTCATAGGAGTTCACTACGAGATGGAGATCGAGGCGGGCGGATTTACGTGGCTGGCTCAGAACACTACCAGCTATCCTGTGGGAACCGACGTCAGTCTTTCCGTGACGCCGGAAAACATTCAGATAATGCATAAGCCTCAAAGAAAAGATGAGGAGGCCATTGACACAGATGTCTAGAAGAATTTTCGCCACGCCGTTTATAGTATGGATAGTGGCAGGAACGGTGATTCCTCTTCTGATGATCGCCTATTACGGCTTTACGGACAGATCCGGCGCCTTTACCGTAGATAACGTGACAGCCATAATGGGGGCGGAGCACGCTCAGGCTTTGTGGCTTGCCTTAGGACTGGCTCTCATAAGCACAGCCATATGCTTTATCCTGTCATTCCCTTTAGCCTTGATACTGAGAAACAGCCGACTGGGGACGAAGGGCTTTATGATATTCATCTTTGTCCTCCCCATGTGGATGAATTTCCTCCTCAGAACCATGGCATGGCAGGTCATACTGGAGAGGGGAGGACTGATAAACAACCTTTTGAGCGGTATGGGACTTCCCACCCTTGACATTATAAATACGCCGGCGGCCATAGTTTTGGGCATGGTATACGATTTTCTGCCCTTCATGGTGCTGCCTATATATAACACTGTGATGAAAATAGACGACAGCCTCATAGAGGCGGCCTACGATCTGGGAGCCACCAAGGCGAGAGTGCTGGGGAGCATAATACTGCCCCTTTCCGTACCGGGAATCGCCAGCGGTATAACCATGGTATTCGTACCGGCTCTTACCACCTTCGTCATTTCCAACATACTGGGCGGAGGAAAGACGAATCTGATAGGAAATATAATCGAGCAGGAATTTACCACCAGCTCTAACTGGCACCTAGGCTCCGGCCTTTCTCTGGTCATGATGGTTTTCATCGTGCTGAGTATGGCGCTTCTGTCCAAGCTGGATAAGAACAGGGAGGCGAGCTTCGTATGAAAAAAGCGGTAAAGGGTCTTTACATTTTCATAATACTGGTTTTCCTGTATCTGCCCATAGTGGTGCTGATGGTGTTTTCCTTTAATGAGAGCAAGTCCATGTCCATATGGACCGGCTTTTCCCTGAGATGGTATGAGGAAATGTTTTCCAACAGGATGATCATGGACGCTGTGAGGAACACGTTCACCATCGCCATATGCGCCTCCGCCATAGCGACGGTTATAGGACTTCTGGCCTGTCTCGGCATTACGAGGATGAAGAGCAGGAGCCGGAACATTATCATGGCGTTTAACAGCATACCCCTTTTAAACGCTGACATAGTGACGGGAATATCCCTTATGATGACCTTTTTAGTATTCGGCATATCACTGAGCTGGGGAACGGTGCTCATCTCTCACATAACCTTTTGCATACCTTATGTGATACTTTCGGTGATGCCTAAGATTAAGCAGCTTTCCCCGAACATGTACGAGGCGGCTCTTGACCTGGGCGCCAGCCCTGCATACGCGTTCAGAAGGGTCATATTGCCCGATTTGATGCCGGGCATAATGTCGGGATTCCTTCTGGCGTTCACCATGTCCGTTGACGATTTTGTCATAACTCACTTTACCAGGGGAGCGGGTATCAACACCATATCCACTCTCATATACAGTCAGGTAAAGGTTGGGATCAGGCCGACCCTGTTCGCCCTGTCCACAGTTATTTTCGTTATAGTTTTGGCAGTTCTTATCATATCCAATGTGATACAGAACAGGAAAGGAGCGAGGAATTGATGAGAAAGATTGCGTTAACCCTATCCATACTTATGTGTATTACGGCGGCATTCAGCCTTTCGTCCTGCGGAAGCGGTTCGGGAGGAGAAAACGGAGAAGTGAGGGTTTACTGTTTCGGCGACTACATCGACATGGACCTGATTGATGAGTTTGAAAGTGAAACCGGTATTTCCGTAATCCTGGACACCTTCGATACTAACGAGGAAATGTATCCTGTGATATTCAATAATTCGGTTAGCTACGACGTCATATGCGCGTCGGATTACATGATAGAAAAGATGATAGAGGAAGGTCTTTTGGCTGAGCTGGATAAAGATAACATCCCTAACATAGAGAATATAGATTCTAAATACATGGAGATAGCTGAGGATTTTGACCCTGGCAATGTGTACAGCGTACCTCATACATGGGGAACTCTGGGCATAATGTATAACACGGCGGATATTCCCGAAGGCTCTATAACCTCGTGGAACGATCTTTGGGATGAGCAGTACAGCGGGCAGATCGTAATGCCGGACAGCCTGAGAGACACCATCGCCGTGGCTCTCAAGGCGAAGGGCTATTCCATAAACACCTTGGATGAGGAGGAGCTTTCCGATGCCATCGAATACCTGAAGGAGCAGAAATCGCTGGTATACAAATACGCCAACGACTCCGCCAGAGATATGGTTATAGGAGGCTCCGCCAGTATAGCGGTAGTATGGAACGGTGAGATACTCTACAGTCAGGAGCTGAACCCTGATCTTGAATTCGTAATCCCCGAGGAGGGAAGCGAGGAATTTCTGGACATGTGGGCCATACCTGCAACTGCGGAGAACAAGGAAAACGCCGAGGCGTGGATCAATTTCATGCTGGACAGGGATACGGCAGTGACCAACTACGAGTATCTGACTTATTCCATACCTAACGTGGGAGTCATGGAGCTGCTGGAAGGGGACGATAAAAAGCTTGAGTATCTGTTTCCGTCGGAGGACGTCCTGGAAAAATGCGAAGCGCTCAAGAACCTGGGAACTGACGGCGACGATATGTACAGTCAGTACTGGAAGGGATTCAAGGCAGAATAGGCCATGTTCGGATATGTGACGGTAGAGCGTGGAGAGCTAAAGGTTCGGGAAATGGATGTGTATAACGGGTACTACTGCGGTATCTGTAAATCCATAGGCAGGCGGTTCGGCCAGATACCCAGATTTTCTCTCAGCTATGACGCTGTCTTTCTCGCCATTCTGCTGGCGTCCCTGGAGACAGGGGATAGAGAGGAATTGAACATGGAGCACTGCATAGCTCATCACCTCATGAGAAAGCCTGTGATAAGGGAAAGCGCTGCCGTAGACTATGCCGCTGACGTCATGCTCATATTGGCATACCATAAGTTCGACGACGACAGGCGGGATGAGAAGAAATTGACAGGTACCGCAGGCTGCGCCGCTCTTTTCAGGGCGTACAGGAAGCTGAAGAAGAGGTATCCTCGTATGTGCGAGGATATAAAGAGCGCCCTTGCAAGGCTCGGTGAAGCCGAAGGGAGGCACAGCGGAAGCCTGGACTGTACGGCTGACGCCTTTGCCGACATTATGGAGCTCATATTCACCGGGTATGACACGGATCCCGTATCGAAAAGGGTATTGGCGGTTTTTGCCAGAGCCCTGGGAAGGTGGATATACGTCATAGACGCCCTGGATGACTACGAGGACGATATGAGGGAAAACACATATAATCCATTCATTTATCGCAAGAATTCCATTGCAGGAATCGGTCAGGTATTATATAATTATTTAGCGGAGGCGGTTAATGCCGCGGATCTTCTCGACATTAAGCGCAACCGCGGAATAATTGATAATATAACCCTTCTAGGACTTAGAAGGAGAACCGACGAAGTGCTCGCAGAAAGGAATATCCCCATAGATGAATAATCCTTATGAAGTGCTTGGCATTAAGCCGGGCGCCGATGAAGCCGAAGTAAAAGCAGCATATAAAGAGCTGGTAAAGAAGTATCATCCGGATAAATATCAGGATAACCCTCTCGCTGATCTGGCGGAGGAGAAGCTTCAGGAGATAAATGAGGCCTACGATCAGATCATGAAGAGTATGCAGAAGGGAGGGTCCTCTTCCTACTCATACAGCGGAGGCGGGAGCACTTACTCCTATTCCTCCGGGTATTCCAACGGAGGCAGCGGAGGAACCGACTATTACGCTGTCCGCCAGGCTATAGACAGAGGAGATATAAGCGGAGCTGAGCGGATGCTCATAAACTCGTCCAACAGGAATGCGGAATGGTTTTTCCTCAGCGGGATAATATCCTATAAAAAGGGATGGATTGATGACGCTATGAGCAACATCCGTCAGGCCATAGATATGGATCCTAATAACATGGAGTATCGTCAGGTGTATCAGCAGATGGCGGGGGCGGGTTCCATGTACAGGAACCGTTCTGCCGCCGGTGGGTATGGTTCGTCTAACGACATCTGCTCCACCTGCTGTACCATATACCTGTGTTCCAGCTGTATTTCTCCATGCTGGTAGAAATGAGAGATTGATATTAAAAGACCGCGGCGTTTTCGTGCGGTCTTTTGTTGTTGTTGTGGCTTTTAGCGGCGGTTTCGAGCAGATGCCGGTGAGAAGGGCAAACCCCTCTCGGCGGATGGCCGATCAATGTCCGGCGGGAGGCGGGTTTAACATGGGCAGGCCGTGAATCCGCCGGGTTAAAGGGAAAAGCATGACTGCTATCTTGCTATCTGCACATTCGCGTATAACGAAAGAGGCAGGTGAACGCTATATCGGGAAAGGAGTTTGGCTTTTTCTAAAGAAGCCAAACAAAATTGCAAACTAACAGCTGAAAATGACTGAAAGGCAGCCATGAACTGGTAAAAATAGCCTGCGTTACCATTCTACAGCAATTCTTTATTGGCTTTCACCTGAGAATATGCAGAAAAAGCCAAACTTCGGAATATGTACGAAATCAGCTACAGGAAGATATTGCAAATGACCGGATAAGCCTGAAGGAATACATAGACCCATTCACAGGAGAGAAAGTAAATAAGTAAGCGTGGGAAAGGGCAGAACCTTTAGGTTCACCTGAGAAGGAGATGCGGTTGGAGGAACTTTCGGCGCGTCTTAAGACGCTGCAAGAGAAGGCCCCTTATAGGGGCAATGACAAACCACCGGCTTAGCCGGTGGTCATGATTGATGGTTCGGAGGTGAAAACAGTATTTATAATTTTTTGAGGGTTACATTTATACTTGGATATGTGGTATAATGACGATGATAAATCGTTCATTATAGCAGGTTTATTTGCGTAAAGCAAGAGAAACTTCAGAAGGTCAGATCGGATCAGGTCTGAGCCATAACACTGTGGAAAGGAGTCGGGTTTATAGATGTATCATATAGACGAATTAGTCATGTATGGCGGAACAGGTGTGTGCAGAGTGGCTGCTATCGGTCATCCGGATTTCATACCGGATGGGAATCGTCTATACTATTTTCTTGATCCGATCTATCAGAGCGGTATCATATATGCGCCGACTGATAACGGCAGCGTGTATATGAGACCGGTGCTTTCCGCTGACGAGGTCATGGCCTTGATAGATGAGATACCGTCCATGGCGGTTAAATCCTACAAAGGCGGCAGTATGCAGCAGCTTTCCCAGAGGTATCAGAACGTCCTAGATACCCACAACTGCCATGAGATGCTGGCCATGGCGAAATCCATATATCTTAAGATGCTGGAGGCTCTCAGCCATAATAAGAAGCTGGGACAGATAGATAAGAGGTTTATGAAGAGAGCGGAGGATCTGCTCTACGGTGAGTTCGCGGTGGCTCTGAACAGGAGCAGAGCCGACGTAGAAGAATTCGTACATCGAAAGATGACAGAGGACGCTTCTTAGCCGATGCGGTTTTGGTTGCAATGCCCTGAAGACAGCTTTCAGGGCATTGGTGCTGTTTAGGCATAGGTAGCCAAGGGGGTAAGCATTTATTTCAGGAGGATGATCGGAGGAGGAACCTACGATGATAATTGAACGGGTCGAATCGCTGTATTTCAGTCCTACGGGCAACGTAAAGAGAGTTTGTGAGGCTATAGGCAGAGATGTGGCGGAGAAAATGGGAGCAGAATACAGCTCATGGGATTTTACCCTTCCGGATAACAGGGGATATCTGAGAGATTACGGGGCGGGAGATCTGGTCGTTCTGGGACTTCCGGTGTACGCGGGAAGGATACCCAACAAGATCAGACCCTTTGTCTGTGACTACATAAAGGGAAACAACACTAAGATGGTATTGGTATGCTGCTTTGGAAACAGAAGCTTCGGAGATGCCATGACTGAAATGAGGGATTTGGCCATCGATAATAATTTTTTTCCCGTCAGCGCTGCGGCAGTGGTGGGAGAGCACGCCTTTGCCGAGGAGCTGGGGAAGGGACGGCCTGACGAAGGAGACATGGCTGAAATTGCCGGATTCGCCTCAGATGTGGCGGACAAGCTGATAAACTACAGCGGAGACAGTATGTACGTATCCGTCGGCGGAGGTGAGGAAGGGGCCAATGATATAAGCAGATATTACAACGCCCTGTTCCTTCCGGGAAGCAGTCCTGCCGGACCATATTATACTCCCCTGCGAGCTGACGGTAAGCCGGCTGTTTTCCTGAAGGCGAAGCCGAAGACCGGAGAGAAGCTCTGCAATAATTGCGGAACCTGCGCCGACGTCTGTCCGATGGGTTCCATAAGCAGAACCGACTTCAGCGATGTGAGCGGAGTTTGTATAAAATGCCAGGCATGTGTCAAATACTGTAGCAGGGGAGCTAAATACTTCGACGACGAGGATTATTTATCCCACAGACAGATGCTCCTAGATAGCTGCACTATAAAGCTGGAAAATAAGTTCTTTATTTGATCATAAGCTTTAAAATGGAAAACAGACTTAAAGAAAAAATTCTCGACAGTCTCAAAGAGATGGACGGGAAGGTTGGCTTCTGCTACAAAAATCTGGTTACGGGAGAGCAATTCGGATACAACGAAGACGAGAGCTTTCCCGCCGCAAGCGTTGTGAAGGCTCCCCTTCTGGGCGCCGTGATGCTCATGAAGGAGAGAGGGGAGACGGGCTTTCGGGAGAAGATAACCATAACCGACGAAGAAAAGGTTCCAGGGTGCGGGGTGGTGCAGCACATGACCGGAGATGAAGATGGAAATGTAACTTTGGACGTGGAAACTCTTTGCCGATTCATGATAGTGATAAGCGATAACACTGCGGCCAACGCCATCTATAATCACTGCGGAAGGGAAAGGACAGCCGACCTCTTTAAAGAGCTGGGATTTAAGGGAACTCAGTTCAACCGTGCGTACTACGACAGTGAAGGGAAAATGGCGGGTATCGAGAATTATTTCGTTCCCTCCGAGATGTGTTCCATGTTTGAAAGGATATACGCCGGAACCTTCATAAGCAATGAAGCCTCTCGGTATATGGAGGAGCTGCTGCTCCTTCAGCAGGTATTTCATAAGATGGGAGGGAACCTTCCGGTAGGATTTCCTATAGCCCACAAGACAGGTGAAGATGACGACATAACCCACGACGTGGGGATAGTCTACGTGAGGGAGCCTTTCTTTGCCTGTTTCGCTTCATACGGGTCAGATGTACCGTTTTTCGAGGATTTTATAAGGAGGACCACCTACGATCTGGCGGCTTCCATAGATCCGAAGCTGCTGCCTAAGTACGGGATGAAAGGCTTTTAAGGATGGCGGAATATCAGAGGTGAAAAAAAGTCTCAGACCAGAAGAAGGGTTTCTGTTCTGAGACTTTTTTGTTATATCGGATAGAATAAATATTTGTCAAGGCTTTCGGAGCGCTTTACGGCTGTGCTGAAAAATCGTCCTGCGGGTTTAGATACCGCAGGACGATTTTTAAGGGTTATTAGGGATTATCTGCTGTATTTCTTTTTTCGGCTGTAAAGGACAATGCCGGTCACTCCTGCACCCGTAGCCAGCATGAGGACAACCCAAAGGGCGATGTCGCTGTCATCGCCGGTCTGCGGGGAAGCGCTATCACCGGTCGAAGTATCGGAGCCTGTGGTGGTTACGGTATCGGAGGTATCCGAGGACGTTGTCCCTGTAGAGGAATCGTCGCCGTCATCAGAGCCTGTAGAGGAACCGTCGCCGTCGTCAGAGCCTGTAGAGGAACCGTCGCCGTCGTCAGAGCCTGTAGAATCGTCGCCGTCGTCAGAGCCTGTAGAATCGTCGCCGTCGTCAGAGCCTGTAGAATC
>CAYTYN010000017.1:0-237 GCA_964442135.1 uncultured Oscillospiraceae bacterium | reverse complement strand
GTCGCCGTCCTCAGAGCCTGTAGAGGAATCGTCGCCGTCGTCAGAGCCTGTAGAGGAACCGTCGCTGTCGTCAGAGCCTGTAGAGGAACCGTCGCCGTCCTCAGAGCCTGTAGAGGAACCGTCGCCGTCTTCAGAGCCTGTAGAGGAGCCGTCGCCGTCCTCAGAGCCTGTAGAGGAGCCGACGCCGTCCTCAGAGCCTGTAGAGGAGCCGTCGCCGTCGTCAGAGCCTGTTGAGGA
>CAYTYN010000016.1:22390-29060 GCA_964442135.1 uncultured Oscillospiraceae bacterium | reverse complement strand
AAAAAATATGTTTACACCTTTCGCCAGAGTGTGATATAATGATTGGGCTGTGTAGGTGCAGTAGTAATGATTATGCACGGGTGAGGAGCCTGAGCAGGAAAGAGGTAAAAGCATGAAGGAAGGAATCCATCCTGAGTATAAGGAATGTAAAGTAACTTGCGCATGTGGAAATACTTTTGTTACCAGATCGACGAAAGAAGAAATCAGACTTGACGTCTGCTCAGCGTGCCATCCGTTCTTTACAGGTCAGCAGAAATTTGTCAACCGGGGCGGTCGTGTTGAGAAATTCAAGACTAAATATAACCTTGACTAATACTCGAAATGAAGACCCGCATTGGACGGAAGAGGTCATCCTCCAAGTCATGCGGGTTTTTAAATGGGGAGAAGTAATAGAGCCGCGCCTCTTCCCAAAACAGACGAACCATGATATACTGATGAATCAGGTACATAGGCAGATATATATAGGAGAATCAGATGTTTGATAAGCTGGATTTCATAACAGAAAAATATAAGGAGCTGTCCCTTAAGGTTTCCGACCCGGAGGTTATAAACAACCAGCCTCTGTGGCAGAAATATATAAAGGAAATGGGCGAGATGGAGCCGGTGGTAAAGAAGTACGAAGAGTACAGAAAGGCTAAGGATGATCTCGCCGACGCTAAGGAAATAGTGGAAAATGAAAGCGATGAAGAGCTTCGCTATCTGGCAAAGGCTGAAGCCGGAGAGCTGGAGGAAGCCATAGAAAATTTGGAGGGTGAACTGAAGGTTCTCCTTCTTCCTAAGGACCCTAACGATGAAAAGAACGTTATCCTGGAGGTGAGAGCAGGGACAGGAGGGGACGAGGCCGCCCTGTTCGGAGCCGATCTTCTCAGGATGTACACCAGATACGCCGAGCGTCACAGATGGAAGACAGAGCTGATGGATCTCAACGACACAGGCATAGGAGGAGTGAAGGAGGCCGTCCTTCTGATAAAAGGCAAAGGCGCTTACTCCAAGCTGAAGTATGAGAGCGGTGTTCACAGAGTGCAGAGAGTTCCTGAAACGGAGGCCAGCGGAAGAATACATACCTCCGCCGCTACTGTGGCGGTGCTTCCGGAGGTGGATGATGTGGAGGTCGATCTGGATCCTAACGACGTAAGGGTAGACGTTTACAGGGCGTCGGGAAACGGAGGCCAGTGTGTAAACACTACGGACTCAGCCGTAAGGCTGACCCACGTACCTACAGGATTGGTGGTGACATGTCAGGACGAAAAGTCCCAGATAAAGAATAAGGAAAAGGCGTTTAAGGTTCTCCGCTCCCGCCTCTACGACCTTAAGGTTCAGGAGCAGAATAAGGAGATTTCGGAGGAGAGAAAGAGCCAGGTAGGCTCCGGAGACAGAAGTGAGCGCATAAGAACCTACAACTTTCCACAGGGAAGGGTTTCCGAGCACAGGATAGGTCTGACCCTTTACAGGCTGGACGCTATCTTAGACGGAGATCTGGACGAGATCATAGACGCGCTGATAACCCACGACCAGGCGGAGAAGATGAAGGCGTTCTAAGGGCGGAGGACATAGGCTGTTTATGAAAACTCTGGTGTTAAGGGACAACAGTGAAGATATAGCAAAAGCTGCGGATATACTGAAAAAAGGCGGTCTGGTAGCCTTCCCTACCGAGACCGTGTACGGTCTCGGCGCCGACGCTCTCAATCCGTCGGCGGTGGCCGCAGTGTACGCGGCCAAGGGAAGGCCGTCTGATAATCCCATGATCGTCCATATCGCCGACTCCGAGGCTCTTTCCGATCTCACAGCTGACATGACGGAGGACATGAAAAAGCTGATAGGCGCGTTTTGGCCCGGTCCCATGACTATGATAGTCAGGCGAAAGCCGGCGGTGCCGGACGTAACTACGGGAGGACTGGATACGGTGGGAGTCAGGCTCCCGTCCAACGAAACTGCCAGACAGCTGATCCGTACAGCAGGCTGTCCGGTGGCGGCTCCCAGCGCTAATCTCTCCGGAAGACCCAGTCCGACGGAGCCCGGTCACGTTATAGCCGATCTTGACGGAAGGATAGACGCGGTCATAGTAAGCGGAAGGTGTGATGTAGGCATAGAGTCTACGGTGGTGGACGTTACAGGAGAGAATCCTGAGATCCTCAGACCGGGGATAATCACAGCGGAGGATATGGAACAGGTACTGGGAAAAGCGGTGAAGCTGGATCCGTCTCTCCTTACCAATCCGAAGGCCGGACTGAGACCTAAGGCGCCGGGAATGAAGTATAAGCACTACGCTCCTAAAGCTGAGATGGAGATCTTTGAAGGAACGCCTAAGGCAGTAAGGGAGGCTATAGAGGAGGAGAGAAGGCGGCTGGAAAGTGAAGGCAGGAAGGTCGCAGTGATGATATTCGAGGAGGGCGGGGAGAAAAGCGCCGCTCACGATCTGTTCGCCTTTCTCAGGAGAGCAGACGAGGAGGGAGCCGACGACATTCTGGTATCGGCTCTGCCTGAGAAGGGAGTAGGCTTTTCGGTTATGAACCGGATGCTGAAATCGGCGGGATATAACGTGCGCCGGATATGAACGGTACGCGTTTTGTCCCTGAAAAATAATAAAGGGAAAAATAATTATGATTATAGCAGTTGCCGGAGATCACGGCGGATTTGAACTGAAAAACAGGATTAGAGAGCATCTTAAGGACAGGGGCATCAAGGTGGTGGATCTGGGAACGGATTCCGAGGAATCTGTGGACTATCCCGTCTACGGAAGGGCATGCGCTGAGGCGGTAGCGTCGGGGAAAGCGGATCTGGGCGTAGTTTGCTGCGGAACCGGAATCGGCATTTCCATCGCGGCCAACAAGGTCAAGGGAATACGCTGCGGCCTTTGTACATCGGTGGAGATGGCAGAGCTGACTAAGAAGCATAACAATGCCAACATGATAGCTCTGGGAGGAAGGACTACAGATCCGGACATGGCTCTTGAGATAGTTGATAAATGGCTTGAAACAGAGTTTGAGGGCGGTCGCCACCGGAGACGGGTGGAGATGCTCGACGAAATGTAGGACGTACAGGGAGGTTTTTATGGGAAAGCTATACGTATTCGACCATCCGCTGATTCAGCATAAGGTAGCGTTGATGAGGATGAAGGAAACTACCGTTAAGGATTTCAGAGATCTGGCCAAGGAGATTGCCATGCTCATGGGATTCGAGGCGACCAGAGATCTGGAACTGGAGGAAGTGGACATAGAGACGCCGATCTGCAAGACCAGAGTGAACATGCTAAGGGGCGAGGATATAGCCATTGTGCCTATTTTGAGAGCGGGTCTCGGATTCGTGGACGGAATGCTGGAGCTGGTGCCTAACGCCAAGGTAGGTCACATAGGGTTATATCGGGATCCGGAAACTCACGAGCCTGTCGAATACTATTGCAAGCTTCCTACGGACATCGAAAAGAGGAAAATCTTCGTCCTCGATCCAATGCTGGCCACCGGAGGAAGCGCGGTGGCAGCCATGGATTTCATAAAAAAGCGGGGCGGTAAGGACATCGTGTTCATGTGCCTCATCGCCGCTCCGGAGGGGATTGAGGCTCTTCGGAAGGCTCATCCCGATGTGGATATCTACATCGCTTCCAAGGACGAACGGTTGAACGAGCACGCCTATATTGTGCCCGGACTGGGAGACGCCGGTGACAGGCTTTACGGAACAAAATAGGAGGAAAGGACGAAGAAGGCGCGATGAAAAATTTAATTCCCGATAACGTAAGCGAACACACCAATGTATTCGACGTGCTGAAAGAACGTGGATTTATCGAGCAGACCACGGTAAGAGAGGAGATCGTAAGGGATCTGCTGGGAAGGGAAAAGATAAAGTTCTATATCGGATTCGACCCTACCGCGGACTGCCTTCACGTAGGTCACTTCATGCAGGTCATCATTATGATGTATATGCAGAAGTACGGTCATACTCCTGTAGTGCTTCTGGGCGGAGGAACCGGCATGGTGGGAGATCCCTCCGGAAGACAGGACATGCGTCAAATGATGAGTGTAGAAACCATAGACAATAACTGCGCTCAGTTCAAGACCCTTTTTGACAAGTACCTAGACTTTGACGACGATTGGAGATACGAAGGAAATGAAGGGGTGTACGTTCCGGGTCACCAGAACAGGGAGCCGGAGCCGGGAAAGGCGATATCGGCAAATAACGGCATGTGGCTCAGACCTCTTAACTACGTGGAGTTCGTTCGGGAGATAGGAACCCACTTTAACGTCAATAATATGCTGAGAGCAGAGTGCTTCAAGCAGAGGATGGAAGGGGGCCTTTCCTTCTTTGAATTCAACTACATGCTGATGCAGTCCTACGACTTCATGGTAATGGCGAGGGATTTCGACGTTAAGATGCAGTTCGGAGGAAACGACCAGTGGTCCAATATAATAGGGGGAGTAGACCTGACCAGAAAGGTCTGCAATAAGGAGGTCTACGGAATGACTTTCTCTCTTCTGACTACCAGCGAGGGAAAGAAGATGGGAAAAACTCAGAAGGGAGCGCTCTGGCTTTCTCCTGACAGAACATCGCCGTACGAGTTTTACCAGTATTGGAGAAATGTTGCCGACGCTGATGTGGAAAAATGTCTCAGAATGTTGACCTTCCTGCCTATGTCAGAGGTGAAGAGGATTTCTTCGCTGGAAGGCGCTGAGATAAACAAGGCGAAGGAAATCCTTGCCTTTGAGGTCACTAAGCTGGTTCACGGCGAGGAGGAGGCAAAGAAAGCTCAGGACGGCGCCAGAGCGGCGTTCGGAGGCGGCGGAAATTCCGATAACATTCCTTCCACCGAGATGGCCTTATCCGATTTCCAGGGCGACGGCAAGGGACTGGTGTCTCTCATAAGGGAGCTGGGTCTTGTGACCAGCAACGGCGACGGCTTTAGGACTATCGAACAGGGCGGCCTTTCCATAAACGGGGAAAAGGTGACTGAACCTAAGATTTCCGTAACGGTTGACATGTTTAAAGACGGAGAGCTTCTCATCCAAAAGGGAAAGAAGAAGTTCCACAAGGTAATCATAAAATAGAAATGCCGGAAAAGTCGATCTGTGACCGGGCTTATAGGATAATAAGAGCAGGTGAAAACCGCTGCAATCGTTTAAATTACAATGATTGCAGCGGTTTTAAGCAGTGTGGCCGGTTTCTTCCCTTCCCAGTCCGTTCTGTATCTTCTTCAGGTTTTTGGCAAGGCGCTTGATGGCGCCGGTCTTCTTCACTACCACATAGGCGTTTTCTTCTCTGTACAGGAGCACTCGATTCAGTGTCTCCTCCAGATCGGCGCATATGTCATCTACCTGTCTGAGGAATTCATCTTTTGTCATCATGAGCATGCTCTGACGGAGCTGGGCGATGTCATAGGTATATTCCATGCCGAAAAGCCGGTAGACCTTGTCTGACAGCATGAGCTTGATCTCGTTTAGGTGAATCTCGAAGATGGCTTCGTACCCGAGAGCCTTCTCTTTGATCTCATCCATGTACTGATTTATCTCCTCGAACCGCTTGTCAAGCTCTGAGTACTCCATATTCATGGCACGGCCGTAAAAGGTGAGCTGGGAAAGAGCAGAGGTGATCAGCTCGTTCAGCTTTTTCCTCGTGGAGGCTTCCATTATGTCCCGTATAGAGGTGTCGCAGTCTTTGAGAATGGATTCCTCCAGCTCCTTAAGGCCGGTACCCTCTTTAGAGCTGACAGGAAAGAGCTTGACTCTATCCGTGTCCATCAGCTCCTTAAGCAGCTTTCCGCAGTACTTCATGTAAGCATTCAGATCTTCTTCCTCTACAGTATCTATTTTGTTCACTGCAAAGTAGATTTTTCCGGCGTATTCGCGGGTGCTGTAGAGAAAATCAATCTCGATCTGATTTATAGGGCTGTCCACTGATAGGAGAAATATGACCGCATCGCTCTCCTTCATATACCGGTAGGCTGTCTCTGTGTTGTTCTTATGGAAGGAGCCGACTCCCGGCGTGTCCACATAGGTTATGCCCCCCTTGAGAAAGTGTGCCGGCCAACGAATCACAACCTCCGAAACGCCCAGAACGTTGTCCTCGTTTTCCTGTTCGCTTATATATAGGGATAGATCGGAAAAATCCACGATTTTAACTTCTCCGTTAAAAAAGCGGACCTCTGCGGAGTTCTCCTCGCCGTAGACCACCTTAGTCACAGCGGAGGTGATGGGTACGATTCCTACCGGCAGGATCTCACCGCCTAAGATGGCGTTGCTGAGAGTGCTCTTTCCCCGTTTAAACTGACCGATGACGGACACCGTTATGTCGTCGTTTTCCAGCTTTTCTATGAGATTTACGCATATCCCGGTCTGTTTCCTGCACACCTCGCTGGCGTTGAGCTGGTCATAGACCGATCTTGCTATCTTAAGTATATCGTCTGTCATATCCCTGTTTTCCTCTCTCAGAATCTGCTTTTGCACCTGAACATTTTACCATACAACAGAGCTTTGTAACAGGGAAAGAGCTTTTTCTTCTTGGACAATCTGCCCGCTTTCCATCATGCGCCTTAGTAACCGGCCCCATGAGGTCCGGCTGATTCCCGATGTTTTCATCTGAGGCTGGCCAAACGGTAAATTCTTTTCAGAAAATTCCTTATGCGCAGCTTCAAAGGTTAAATTCTGCTTCAAAGACTGCATATCCTCAAAATGGTCTCCGCCGG
>CAYTYN010000016.1:0-22290 GCA_964442135.1 uncultured Oscillospiraceae bacterium | reverse complement strand
ATTGCCTCCTGAAAATATTCTAACCGCCATTGTCAACATGCGGTTAGAGTATGGTCAGAAAAGAGGATAGATATCCCTGTCATTGATACGGCAGTACGGGTTTGGTTTAACCGTTTCACATGTCTCTTGGCCTGTAGATAAGCTCTTCGGACAAAAACGGCTTAACAATATAAATATAATCGTCTGCTTAGTGTGCAGATAAAAAGTAAGGTAAATGTAAGGTTGAAATAAGGTTACTGCAAGGTTGGCGAGATATAATAAACCTGCAATCAACTCGGAAGATACGTTTCTCGCCCCGATTGACGCCGGCAATCGCCGGAGAGGAGCGAGCTTGAAAGACAAGCCGGGGATGAATTTGATAACGGAAGCAATCGGAAAGCAGTTTATTTATAGACAGCTACATCAGGGAAAGCCACCCTCTGTTGGCTGAGTTCGGGAGAAGAATATACCATATGAAGATGTGCGGGAGTAAAAAAATCAGGACAATTTTTCGGTATGCAGTGTTGGACATCAGCTTGGTCTTTATAGCTCTGTTGCTGATACCCATAGGCATACTCGCAATACTGATCCATTTTATCTGGACTATTGCCGACCTTATTATCCGCCGGTGTGAAAAAAGAGAAAGAGATGAATTACAATGAAGGGGCATTTCACGACATAACGCCCATCTATTTACGGTTGGTTCGAGAAATTGAATACTCAATTTTAAGCAAACATCTTTCTGCGAGGGAAAAGCTGCCATCTGTTCGGAAAATCTTAAGATACAGTGCAAAAGGAGTTGTCAGATGAAAAAGAAACCGGGCTGTTTTATAAAAAAATTTATGCTTCGCTTGTTTGCAGCATTGTTTTGTATTTCTGTTATTGTCGTTATTGTATCCGGCGTAAAAGGATACTTCATGTATCGAGAAGCCGTAAAGGCGTACCCTATTTCCCAAATGGCGTCATCAATCCAAAGCGGAGAAAACTTTGTCGAGTATGATGAACTGCCGACAATTTATATAGATGCTGTAATTTCAGTCGAAGATAGAAGGTTTGAAAGTCATTGCGGGGTAGACTTCATTGCGATTGGTCGGGCGGTTTTGAACGACATTAAAGCAATGTCTTTTGTAGAAGGCGGCAGCACAATTACTCAGCAAATAGCTAAAAATCAGTACTATACACAAGAAAAAACCCTCAAAAGGAAATTTGCGGAAATATTCACGGCTATGGAATTAGAAAAATATTGTTCAAAGGAGGAGATATTTGAGTTATACGTAAACACAATTTATTTTGGCAGTGGATATTATGGGATTTATGACGCGGCAGAAGGTTATTACGGAAAACAGCCGTCTGAATTGAGCGATTATGAAGCGGTAATGTTAGCAGGCTTACCTAATGCGCCATCCGCTTATTCATTGAATTCCAATCCTGATTTAGCACGCAGCCGCATGGAAACTGTTTTATCAAGCATGGTTGACTGCGGTGTGATTGAGCAGGAACAAGCTGAAGACATTTTGGAAAGCGGAAATTAAGCACTTCAAAATCCACAAACTCAGCAAGCCCTCCAAATAATAAAAACGGTGCTTCGGCGGACTGCTGCGTCACGCCCGAACGGGATTATCGCTGCCCTCTGAATCCGTCTTGAGCTTGGAGGGATTTTTTATGTGTCGGTCTTTGTAAGAAATAAATCCTCCGGCTGTTTCGCACAGGATCTCATTATTTCTGACCGCTGCGGTGCCGTTGACTATCACATAATCTATCCCACGGTTAGGGATGGTTATGTCGTCAAATGCAGGCCCGTCTACTATCGTTTCGGGATCGAATATGGTCAGATCAGCGTCCGCCCCTTCCTTGATGACGCCTTTTCTGCCATCCAGTTCAAGCCGTTTAGCCGGTTCCAGCGTCATCTTGCGCAGAGCCGTCATAATGTCGAGCTTCCCCTCTTCTCTTACGTATCTCCCAAGAACCCGCGGAAAAGTTCCGGCGGCTCTCGGATGCCCCAGACCGTTGTTTATGATGCCGTCAGAGGCTATCATGCCCAACTCGTCGGTCATGGCCATTACGATTTCCTCCTCGTTCATCACGAAAGCAACCGCCAGCATGTCCGGATAACTGAGTCTGGCGTCATTGAAAATTTCCTTTGTACAGCGGACATTCCTGTAAGGCTCCGCTGTCAGCATAAGGTCCGGGTAGTCTTTTCCCCATGACTGGAGATTCCCGTTGTCAAAAGTGGCTGAGCCTATTGATGTCGAAAAGGCGTTATATGGATAAGTATCAAAGTTAAATTTTGGGTTTTTCGCATGTTCTTGCCTTATAAGCCTCAAACATTCTTCCATGCAGCCCCAGGCAGAGCAGGAAGACAGGTGGGAAAGCTGAAATTTTTTCTCCGTTCCCTCCTGTATCTTGATCATCTCCCTGATGTCCCCGGCCGCAGACGGACCGCCGTACCTGTAATGGACGGCTACCAGCAGATGCTCGTCATAATCGGCAGCCGCCCCGTAAAGGATTTCTTCAAGAGTGAGTCCCGGATCATATTCTATGCCGAAAGATATGCCGAAAGCTCCCTCGTCCAGATCCGCGAGCATATATTCCCTTATCCTGTCTCTATCGTCTTTATCGGTCGCATCATAGCTGCCGAATCCCAGCACATTGTGACGGTAATAATTGTATCCGGAAAGGAGAGCATAGTTGATGGGACAGCCTCCCATCCGTCTGATAAGATCCTTGAAATCTCTTACAGGCTGTTTCATCCTGCCGCAGTTGCCTCCGACAGCAAGCGTCACTCCTTGTTTTACCATCATCTTGGAGATTACCCATCTGTCTCCCTCGCTGAGATTCTCCTCGTGCATGTGGATGTCGATAAATCCCGGCGATACGATTCGGTCTTTTGCGTCGATGGTATGCCTCGCCTCAGGCTGCATCCCGCCTATATACGCTATCTTTCCGCCTGCTATACCTATATTGGCTGCTTTGAGCTCGTTGTCCCCGTAGTCCGGATATCTGCCTCCGGTTATCAATATGTCTAACGTACAAGTCTCCCCGGCTTTTGCCTATTTTTCCAGATAAGAGATAAATCTTCCTGCTTTTTCCGTTATAACTTCGTTGTCTTTAACGGTAACCGTGCCGTTTACAATAACATAGTCGATACCCCTATTAGGCAGATCTATATTGCCGAACTGCGGTCCGTCGATTATGGTATCAGGATCGAAGATAGTTATATCTGCATCAGCTCCCTCCTTAATGATACCTTTCCTGTGGTCCATCTCCAGCCTCTTTGCCGGTTCAAGGGTCATTTTTCTCAAAGCCGTTATCAGATCGAGCTTACCCTCTTCTCTGACATACTTGCCAAGGACTCTTGGGAAAGTACCCGCGGCTCTCGGATGTCCGTTCCCGTTGTTGAGTATGCCGTCAGAAGCGACCATTCCTATAGGGTTGGCCACGGCGTCAGCTATCTCGCTTTCGTTCATGACGAAAGCCACGGCATACATGCCCGGATAGTTGGCTCTGGCGTCCTCGAAGATCTCTTTTGTGCAGCGGACGTTCCTGTAAGGATCCATCGTAAGCATGATGTCCTCGTAGTCTTTGCCCCACCATTCAAAACAGCCCTCGTCAAATACGGTCGAGCCTATAGACGCAGAAAATGCGTTATAAGGATATGTATCGAAGTTAAACTTAGGGTTCTTGGCGTTTTCTTCGTTTATCATATCCAGACACTCTTTCATGTGGCCCATAGCCGCGCATGACGACAGATGAGAAACCTGAAACTTTTTATCCATGGATTCCTGGATGTCGATCATCTCCTGTACCGACTGAGGAGCAAGGGCGCCGTCCTCTCTGTAATGGGCGGCCACAATAAGATGAGAGTCATCGCTTACTCTGGTAGCGTACATGATCTCTTCGGTAGTCAGGCCGGGATCGTATTCTATGCCGAAAGTAATTCCGAAAGCTCCCTCTGCCAGGTCCTCTTTCATGTACTCTCTTATCTTGTCCCATACTTCTTTGTCTGTCTTATCATAATGGCCGAATCCAAGCACATCTGTACGGTAGTAGTTATATCCCGTGCAGAGGATATAGTTTACAGGACTTCCTCCCAGTCTTTTCAGCATAGCCTTGAAATCTTTCAGAGGCTGTTTGATCTTGCCGCAATTGCCTCCCACGGCTGTGGTTACTCCCTGCTTTACCATCATCTTGGAGATGACCCATTTGTCGCCCTCCTTGATGTTTTCCTCGTGCATATGGATGTCGATGAAGCCGGGGGATACTACTCTGTCCCGTGCGTCGATGACTTTCTTTGCCTCAGGCTTATCATTGCCGACATAGGTGATCTTGTCACCCGTGATCCCGATATTAGCTTTAACTAATGTGTTGGATTCGTAATCCGGATATTTTCCTGCTGTAATCAAAATGTCTAACATATTATCGATCCTCCTTTTTTCTTACTTTTACAACGCCTGTGATCCATAACCATGAGGATAGCCACGAGAACCATTCCTATTCCGAAAATTATGATCGGTTTCAGGTTTACCCGGCCGATGTCACGGCACGTATACGTATACTGCTGCGATCCGTCCGAGTAGGTTGAATCCTTTTACCAGGCAGAAACGGGTGCGATAACTGTCTTTTTACTTCACTAAAGTGTAAATCAAATCGTACCGTTTGTCAATTTCGGGAGTTTGACAGCCGGTGCCGTTCAAACCGACATGGCCGCAGTCGAGGATGCTCATTCCGGACGCTCCCGGCTGCGCTTATTTCGGCGAAACTCAGCTTCCTTTCAAGGACCGCGTATTCGCGTATGGCGATGTACAAGTATATCATCGCCGATCCGGATCAATAGGACTAAATAAAAAATTTAAAAAGGAAGCCGGTTTCCTTTTTGCAAAAAAGGCTGAATATTATGCTGTTTTTTGCCAAAATTCTGTGGAATTATGTTATTTTTTGCTGAAATTTTGCGAAAAACGCGTTGCCTTTATGTCGAAACTTTGTGAAAATATCGTGTTGCTTTTTTGTCAGAGCTTTGCTATCCTTAAGAAGAAGCTGGCAATATCTCAGCTACATGCCTTCGGGCGGTTGCTAAAGCGTTTCTCCGACGTGCCTCCGATGCTCCTTCGGATGCGGCGGAGAACAGGTTTGCGAGCTTTCACGTTAGAACGTCTCTCGGGACTTCTAAAATAAACAGAAAGGAGAAAAATTACAACTATGGATACAGCGGTAAACGGACAAGTTAAAAAGAAAAAATTCGAGTTTCCACGCCCCTTTGCGGTAATGATGATCCTCGTGCTCTTCTTTTCCGTCCTGTCCTATGTCATCCCGTCGAGTAGCTACGACACGGTGGAAGTTACCTACGAGAATGCGGATGGCAGCCTGAGCACCCGCTCGGTAGTCGATCCTGACACATGGTCGCTGACAGAGGAAAACCAGACCATTTCGCTCATGCAGTATTTAACCTCTTTCATAAGAGGTGCGGAAGCTGTTCCGGACATCATTTTCTGTATCTTTATCGTGACGGCAAGCTTTTACATTGTCAATGAGACAGGGGCTCTTATTGCCGGAATAGGGAGGCTCATCATTAAGCTGGGCAACAAGAAATTCCTCGTAATCCCTATTCTGGCGACGGTCTTCGCAATCCTGGGATCGACCATAGGAACTTATGAGGAAATGTTGTGCTTTATTCCGATCCTCTGTCCTCTGTTCATCGGAGCCGGATACGATTCTCTGATCACCATCGGAGTGGTAATGTGCTCCGGAGCTGCCGGATTTGCCGGAGCCACCATGAACGCCTTTACCCTCGGAGTAGCTCAGGGAGTATCGGGATTGCCGATCTTTTCGGCTCTCGGCTTCCACGTAGGAGTGCTGGTAGTGTTCATCATCACTATCGATGCTATCCTCATCTACTATGCTAAGAAGCTGGAGAAGGATCAGACCAGATCCGTAATGTACGAGCGCGATCAGGTCTATCTGGCAAACAATGCGGTAGATTTCGACAATCTGCCTGAGTTCACCACTAAGAGAAAGGTGATCCTGGTCATCGTTCTTGCCTTCATAGTAGTCGCCATGTACGGCGTAATGACGCAAGGCTGGTACTTCGAGGAGCTGACCGGAGTGTTCATGTTCATGGGCTTCGTAGTTACGATAGTACACGGCGAGGGCGTGAACTGGTTCTGTGACCAGCTTGTAGCCGGAATGAAGACTATAGTAGTAGGAGCCATAATGGTAGGCTTCGCCAGAGCTATACTGGTAGTTCTTGAGGACGCCCAGATAATCCACACTCTCCTCCACGCCGCAGTAAGCGTGCTCGAAAAGCTCCCTGACTGGTCGGCCGTAGTAGGACAGTACGTGGTTCAGTGTCTCATCAACTACATAATACCTTCCGGTTCCGGACAGGCGACAGCAACCATGCCTCTGATGGCGCCTCTGGCAGATCTGACGGGACTAACCAGACAGACGGCGGTGCAGTGCGAGGTAATAGGAGACGCTCTCTCCAATCCGTTTACACCTACCTCCGGAAATATCCACGCAGGTCTCGCTATGGCGGGTATACCATGGATAACATGGGCTAAGTTCTGGTGGAAATTCCTTTGCATCGAGTACATCGTAGGCCTTGGAGTGGTAATAGTAGCGGATATGATCAACCTGGGACCGTTCTAAAAACGAGAGATTGATTCGGACGGAGAGTTTAGCTTGAGTTTACGCAGCGAGGGTGCCCGGAGAATATTTTAAGGAGCTTTTCGGGTTCCCTCTGCAGTCATCTGCAAGCTTTCATTTTTTCCATGTTCGCTCATGCTCTGATTCGGTCATACATGGAAACGTTCCGGCACGGCATAAGGTGAACGGCGAAAGCCGCGAGTGCCGTGCGGGAATGTTTTGCTTTTCAGGCACTTTAGCAAGAAAATAATGAAACTATTCGATTTAATTATTGATTTTTCATGATGAAACGTTAGAATATTAAAGAAAGTTTTCCGATTCGCTGAGAAAAAGCCTTCGCCATAGCTTTTAGCAGGCGGTTTGAAAATACTTTTACCAATAGGGAGAAATAGATGGATCGAACGTACGACGAAAGAAACCTTTTGTACTTCTGCAAGCGACCCAATTCGTCGGTATTGCTCCTGACGATACTGGCTTTCGCCATGGGAAGCGTGGGTTACGGCAGAGAGAGCACCGGTTGGATATATATGATTATGGCCGCCGGCTTCGCGCTGATGGCCGTGTGGACCTACGTGAAGCCGAGATTCATAAAAATCAGGGGTAAGGACATAGACCAAACCGCAGAGGCTCTTATGGAGAGGACACAGCTCATCAAGAACGCTCTCGAGGCGCTAAACCTCGAGGAAGAGGATATGGAAAGGCTCGAATCCTTAGTCCTCACCGGATACACCGCAGCCGCCATAAAGACGGAGCCCCTTTTCCGCTGGGACAAAGAGGACGATACTGCGAGATCCTCTAACTATCAGATGACCCTCTTCCTGCTGGACGACACCATAATGTTCTCCTATGCTCAGGTTCATTCCTTAGTAGACTCGGAGTACGCGGACAGCAGCCACATATGGAGATATGCCGCCATAACCGACTGTCGGCTGGGCAAGGTAGTCCGCCGATGCGTCATCAACCCTCGCAAGGAGGAGGAAAAGACCGAGGGCGAGTTCTGCGAGCTGACTATAACCGGCGAGAACGGAGAAAAGTTCGTATACGCCTTTTCCGAGGATCAGAGAGAGGACGCAGAGCTCCTTAGGGATGTCCTTTTGGAAAGGGCTAACAAGCGGTCTCGCATGAGAAAAATAAATACCAAGAAAGACAAAGACGATATGCGCATAAGCGAAAACGTAAAAGCTCTTCTTAGCAAGCAGGAGAAGAAGTCCGTAAAAATAGGGTTCATAGGGGACGATATCAGGGATTTGTAGACTGACTCAGTTAGGAAGTTCCTGTTTTCTTCGGATTTATACCGTCATTTTATCCCCTCTGAAGAGAACAGGAAGTTTCTAAAATGTTTTCCTAAACGGTATCCTCGACCAAATGGCAGCAGGAATGAAGGATATCCTTCAGGAACCGTTATGTCGTCTACGGCTGTTCCTATTACGGCTCCCTTGACCGGCCTGACCGGAATTACCGGACAGGCTGCGGCTGAAATATTCGTTACACCGGCACAATGTTATGCATACATATATATGACGGTGAGGATGAGCATTCAGCCTCACCGTTATGTGTAAGAGGAGGAAAAGCAATCTTGCCGACCAATAAAGAAATTAAAAAAAATGCCCTAAGAGTCCTGAAGATGAGCAGGCTGGAAACTCTGAACCTGTCCATCGTGACCATATGCTTAGGCGGCGTCAGCCTTTTCGCCTTCACTTGTACCGAGGCGACGATAGTTGCGTTGTCAAGCATCTTACGGAGCGGCTCCGTATCGGGAAACCTCGGAACTTTCTTATGGTGGACTTATATCGTCGTCGCCGTTTACCTGCTCTTGTCTATTCTTGTCGGAAGCTTCGTGGAACTGGGCTACGACAGGCTGCTGCTTTTAAAGCTTAAGGAGCAGCGGGTCGGAGACGGAGTTCTCTTTGCTTTCAAAAAGTACTGGTCAAACGCCGTAATGCTCAGGCTCTATATGGCGATGAAATCCATTCTGTGGATGATTATACTGCTGGTGCCCGGCATAGTCGCTATAATCAACTATGCTCTTGCGCCCTACGTCATCGCGCAATTCCCTCATCTCAGACCGCCCGATGCGGTCGAGATGAGCAAGGTGCTCATGAAAGGCTACAGGATAAAGCTCGTTCTCTTAATTCTGAGCTTTATGGACGAGATAATCATAAGCCTTTTCGCTCTCGGACTGCCGCTGTTCTACGTTATCCCGAGGATAAAGGTGTGCATAGCGGAATTTTATCGGGAGAGGGTGGCGCTTCACGATGAGCAGTTAAGGCAGATTGCCAGGCAAGCTGCTCGCAGCAGATAAAAAACAAAATTGCAGGGGAGATTATTATGTCTATTATCAACTTCGATTTCATGAATTTTATCTTAAATCCCTTTATACTGATGTTTTTAACGGCAGGCTTGGGACTGCTTTTCGGTAAGATACAATTCGGGAAATTCAATTTTGGATCGTCAGGAGCGCTATTCGTAGGACTTCTGGTGGGCTGGGGGGCGTATACCCTGGCGCAGACTATCTATGAAACAGGAGACGAGAACGCAGCGGGCATGAGCGCCGCCACTAACATAATGGAGGCCAACGGCGGCAACGTTATCAACACCCTGTTCTTCTCCGCCTCCCTGATAATCTTCGTGGCTACGGTAGGTCTTTTGGCCGCTAAGGATCTCAAGGCTATAATCAAAAAATACGGATCCAAATTCATAATCCTTGGATTCCTTATCACCTTCGTAGGCGCGGGAGCTACTTATGCAAGCACAGCGTTCATAAGCGATACGAATCCTTTTGCCGTTACGGGTGTGTACACCGGAGCCATGACCAGCTCACCGGGTCTTGCGGCCAGCCTCGAAGCGGCTGAGGATAGAGCGGAGGATATGGCTCAGAACTATTCGGAGCTCACCGATGCCGAAAAGGAAGTGGTCGTTTCCGTATTAAAGACCGACAGCAAGTACGCAGGTTTGACCGTAGACGAGTTAGACTCCCTTACCGCCGAACAGCAGAACGATTTTATCAATTCGGCCGTAAGCCAGGTGGGTATAGGCTCTGCGGTAGCCTATCCGTTCGGAGTCATTATAGTTATACTGGCGGTAAATTTCCTCAACATCATATTCAAATTTGATCTTGATGAGGAAAAGCGCCGCTACAAGGTAGAGATAGAAGAGGCCAGGAGCATAGTGGGCATGAAGGAGGTGCCGACCACCGAGTTCAGCATAGCCACCTTCGTGCTGGTATGTTTTGTAGGCTACCTGATCGGTTCCATAAAGATATACATGGGGCCGCTGGGGTACGTAAGCCTCGAATCTACGGGAGGGATTCTCATCGGTTCTCTCATTCTGGGGTATATAGGCAAGATAGGACCGATCTCCTTCAGAATGGACCCTAAGACGTTGGTAATGCTCAGAGAATTAGGCCTTACCTTCTTCTTAGCCATCGTAGGACTCAATTACGGATACGGGGCCATCGACGCCGTCATCAATTCGGGCGTGGTACTTGCCATAGAGAGTCTCGCAGTAGGTACAGTCGCCATTATGGCCGGATTCATCGTAGGCCGCTACGTGTTCAAGCTCAACTGGATAGTGCTCTCAGGAGCTATCTGCGGCGGTATGACCTCCACTCCGGGACTGGGCGCCGCCACGGATGCCTGCGGCAGCGATGATCCTGCGTCAGGATACGGGGCGACTTATCCCTTTGCCCTTTTCGGAATGGTAGTATTCACGATAGTTCTCATGAAATTGCCGTTGCTTTAGCCTTATTCGGCCCTGCCGGAGGGGCGGAGCGAAGGCTCTTTTATGAAGTTGAGAAAGAAAGGAGATGCGCAGGTTCCTGCCCTGCGCGGAAGGTAAGATGAGTAAATTTGATCTGGACAAATATCTAAAGGAACTGGAGGAACTGGTTAATTGCGAAAGCTTTACTCACGATTTTGAAAGCTTGAACAAAACGGCAGAATATCTGGCAGAAAAATATAGGGCCGCCGGTCTCTACGTAGACGTGGAATACCAGGGTGAAGAAAAGCTGGCCCACGTGGTGGCTTCTACCGTAGACCCTAAGGAGGTCGAAGGAGAAGAAAAACCGTACGATATCATGTTCGTGGGCCATTACGACACGGTATTCGAGACAGGTACCGTAGCCAAGCGGCCGTTTTCCATAGACGGCGATATGGCCAAGGGCCCCGGCGTAGCGGACATGAAGGCGGGAGATCTGCTGGCATTTTACCTTACTCTTGAACTTAAAGAAAGATATCCCGACGCAAGGATACTTATAGTAAACAACGGAGACGAGGAGGGCGGCTCTTTCATTTCCGGCGATTCTCTGACAGAGATATCGAAGAAAGCTAAGTTTGCCTTCGACATGGAGCCGGGCCGTCTTAACCACAGATTCGTCAGAACCCGCAAGGGCGTAGGCGAGATAAAGATAAAATTCAAGGGTCGTCCGTCCCACGCGGGCATCGCTCCTGAAAAGGGCGCTAACGCCGTAGAGGAAGCAGCCCACTGGATACTGGCTCTTCACAAGCTCAACAATCCGGAAAAAGGAATAACGGTAAACGTAGACGTTATCAACGGAGGCGTTCTCGCCAACGTTATCGCCGAGGACTGCGAGATAATCTTTGACGATAGATTCCTCACCCTCGAGGACAGAGACGAGATCGAAGCGGGCGTTCGCTACCTGATGGAGCACCCGTTCAATCCTGAGGTTAAAAACGAATTTATCAAGCTCAGCGAATTTCCTCCTATGATAATGCTCCCTGAGACGCAGCAGATGATAGACGTCATGAACGAGGAAGCTGAAAAGCTCGGTCTCGATATAGACTTTGTCGACGTAGCCGGAGCCTCCGACGCCAGCTTGGTATCGTTGGCGGGTACCCCTGTCATCGATGCGTGCGGACCGTGCGGAGACCTCTATCACAACGACGGAGAATATCTCCTTATCCACACCATAGAGGAGAGGTTCAACCTGCTTCTCTCCACCTGCGAAAGACTCATGGGCAAAAAATAAGGACGCAACGATAACGACAGCAAAGGAGAGGCCGGCCGGCCTCTCCTTTGCGTTGGGAGCATGAAAAAACAAAACTGCGAAATTTGCATAGATTATAAGATCGTCTGATTATCGTTTTTAAGCTCGCCGTTTACTATCATTCTCGAGACGATTTCGGCGCAAAAGGCGACGGCAGTGGCGCAGTGAAAGGTTCCGTCGTGGTCGTTATAACCCTTTAGACCCTCCGGAGTTTTCCAATCGTATACGGCGCCCATTCTTTGTTTCATAACGTCGGCGCATAGAACGCCGTCGTATTCCTCGCTGAATTTATCCACTACGGTTCTTATCTTAGCGTGGCAGTGGCTGTAATTGCCGCCCAGATCGTCTATGGGCCGGCCCTCGCACATGCTTATGGCCCAAGCCGCGGCGTTGAGAGCACCGCAGGTTCCCGTTAAGGAGCAGCCCGTGCCCCCCGCTATGCCGAAAGAGGCTCTGAGCATATCCTTAGTAATGCCTAAATCCGGGAAAGCGGTATAGAGGCCGTACAGGCAGCTCTGTATGCAGTTGCCGTAGTCAGTTTCGGTTTGAAAACCCACGTCCATGGCCTTTTTAACGAGAGCGTCCTTTTCTTCTCGGGATAATTTCGTATAGTCCTTCATTGCTGACCCTTCTCCTTTCCAGAGCGTTCATTCCATTTGATTCTAAATGCAAAAACCCCTAAAGACAAGGGGGAACTGTTAAATAGCAAGATAGTTAGCAAGAGGATAATATTGAAATAAGCTTCGTCCTACGTTAATATAGAATAGTAAAATTGAGCAACGAAAACGGAGGGTAATATATGAAGGTCATAGTAGTTGGCGGAGTCGCAGGCGGAGCCTCCGCGGCGGCGAGGATCCGCAGGCTTGACGCAAAGGCTGAGATAAAGATCTTTGAAAGAGGCGCTCACGTGTCCTTTTCAAACTGCTCTCTCCCTTACTATCTGGGCAGTGTGATAGAGGATGCGGAGGATCTGATAATGATGGATCCCGAAGAATTTAAAGCCAAGCACGATATAGACGTGTTCACCCGCAGCGAGGTCACGGAAATCGACAGAAAAAACAAGACCGTCACCGTAAAGGACCTGCAAACGGGAGAAAGCCGCAAGGAGACGTACGACAAGCTGGTGCTCTCTCCGGGCGCTTCTCCTATTCTGCCTAAGAGCATAGCGGGCATAGAAAGGGAGAACGTGTTTACGATTCGCAACGTGGCAGACGTGGTAGGTCTTAAAGACAGAATGAACGCGGACGGAGTGGAAAGAGTAGCCGTCATAGGCGGCGGCTTCATCGGTCTCGAGGTAGCGGAAAACCTCGTCAAGGCAGGAAAAAAGGTATGCCTCGTAGAGGGTACGGATCAGGTCATGCCGCCGATGGACTACGATATGGCTCAGATACTCCACAAGGAGCTTGACGACAACGGAGTGGACCTTTACCTGTCGGCGACGGTAACGGCCATAAAAGACGGCGCGATAATAGCGGAGAAGGATGGCAGGGAGATAGAGATCGCGGCCGAGGCGGCGGTCATAGCCGTAGGCGTAGCTCCGGAGACGGAGCTAGCAAAAAAAGCCGGAATAGAGACGTGGGAAAATGGCGGCATAAAGGTAGATCGCAACTATATGACTTCCGACGAGGATATTTACGCCGTCGGCGACGCTATAGACACCTATAACAAGCTCGCCGAAAGACGGGGAAGACTGCCTCTGGCAGGCCCCGCCCAGAGACAGGCGAGAGCTGCGGCCAATCATATGATATTAGGTGAGGAAAGCTCCAGCTTCGGCTTCATAGGCTCCTCTGCAGTAAAGCTTTTCGATCTCAACGCGGCCTGCACCGGCCTGAGCGAAAAGGCAGCCAAGGCAGCGGCCATAGACTGCGACTCGGTACTCATATTCCCTAACGACAAGGTAGCCCTGATGCCCGGAGCAAAGTATATGGCTCTTAAGCTGACATATGAGGTTCCCTCCGGAAGGATATTGGGCGCCCAGGCCATAGGCAGGGGGAACGTGGACAAGAGGATAGACGTCATAGCCGCCATGATAACCATGGGAGCGGGCCTCGAGGATCTCAAGGAGCTGGAGCTATGCTATGCGCCGTCTTTCTCTACAGCAAAGGATCCGGTCAATATAGCCGCCCTCGTCGCCCTAAACCTCCTCGCCGGAAGTTTCCGTCAGGTGCGGGTAGAAGACGTGCGCGGCCTCGTGGAAAAGGGCGCGTATATCCTCGACGTCAGAGAAGAGGGAGAGCTCAAGGCAGGTCGCATCAAGGGTTCCCACAACGTGCCTCTCAGCAGGCTCAGAGAGCGCATGGACGAGATACCTAAGGACGTGCCCGTGTACGTTCACTGCCGCTCGGGGCAGAGATCCTACTACGCCGTATGCTGCCTGCAAGGCTATGGATACGATAACGTGGTAAACGTCAGCGGATCCTTCTTAGGGATATGCCTGTACGAATACTTCAATGACAAGTCTACGGGCAGAGAGCCGATAGTTACGGCCTATAACTTCAGGTAAGAGCTAAAAGGCGTACCGCAAAAAGGCTAAAGGAACGAATATGGCAATATAAAAGTCCGAGGCGCACAGCTTCGGACTTCTATATATATACTCTTACGCAGGCGAGGGTGGCGAAACGTCCTCGCCTGCCTGCGCGTTTGCCTACATCTGAGAAATTACCGCCAGTTGTATATCGGCGCCCTGCAAGGCCAACGTCAGATGGCACCTGTCCTCGATCTCCTCCTGGTAAATATCCATCACCGGATTGGTCGGGAAAATATGGCTAAAGTCCCCCCAGAACCTGTTGTCGTCAGAAAAGCTCAAAGCGGAGTAATAGGAAAAGATGTTGTTGGTATTGTTTATGCTGTACTTCATCACCGAGTAAGTACCCGGCGGCAGTGCCACGTTAAAGAGGAAGTTGGCCTCGTCGTTAAAATTATCCAATATGCTCTTGGCCTGATATACAGACGTGCTGTTCTTGCACATATTATATATATCGTCGTTAAAGTTGCACGTTATGACAAAATATTGAGGCCGAGTCTTCTCCCCCGTCTTTATGACGCAATAGTATTTGCCTCGAGCCACCACTTCTCCCTTAAGGCGGGAAAGGAGCATATAGGCATAATACGCCGGCTTTTTGATACCGTTGTGAGTGATCGCGCCGGGACGGCCGTTGAGAAGCCTGCCGCTGCCGTCGCCGTTATCACGGAGCCTCATGACGATCTCCGCGCCGTTTGAGGAGAGCGCGTCGTCTAGGATATTTATAGGTCTCGCTATACTGTCGTTTCCGTAGGATATGACCTGCTTTGACTCACTGTTCAGGGAGCTTTTGGTCAGGCTGTATCCCGCCCCTCTCAGAGAGGAATACAGGGCCGAAATGTCCTCTTCCCCGTCAGAGTCCGAGTTAAGCAGGCTTATCTTGCTCGGTCTCAGCTGATCCAGGAGACTTATGAGTCCGGCTCCCAGAACCCGGTAATCCTCGGTGGTTATCTGAACCTCGAGGAAGTGATGAAAAAGCGGGATCTGTTGCTTAGACAGAGACTCGTCGGGCACGTCTATCTCCAGATTCTTTCTTGAGATAGAGACGCTGTTGTCCTGAGAATTCAGGGCGGAAAGGGTGCTCTTTATGAGATAAATGGTCTGGCTCGGCTGTATGGGCGATATGCGCTCCGGTCGAGACTCACTCTTGACGAGAGGCTGATAATAGGCCCGGTGCTCCTCAGGAGAACGTTTAAACCACTTGAGGAAATACTTTTCATAATAGGCAGTGGTGGAGAAACCGACTTCTTTAGCTATCTGGCTCACATTTTTGTCCGTGTCCAGGAGCAGTATCTCCGACCTTTCCACTCTGGCGAAGCATATAAATTCCCTGAAATTCTTTCCCGTGCAGTTCTTTATGATATGGGACACGTAGAACATGCTTAGGTGCTCCATGCTCGCCAGATCCTCGAGTTTTATCTTTTCAGAGTAGTTCTGATAGATATAGTTAATTATCCTGCTTATGCGGTCTATGGAAATCTGATCCACGCTTTCCACGTTCGTGGCTATGTCCCCATCGAAGACGAAGAGGTTAAAGTGCTTGTCCAGATACTCTATGACATCCTTCATGAGGCGTATGCACTCGTTCTTGTGGTTAAAGCTTCGGATATTGTACTGTAGTATTATCTGCAACAGGATCTCTCGCAGAACGTCGAGCCTCGAGTTAGACGCCTTTTTAGAATAAGTCCTGTAGCAGGCCGTGCTCAGATTCGGAAAGTATTGGGAGAAATATCGGGTGCTTATCTGTATCAGAGTAACCACGTTTTTCTCGCCGTCTATAGAGTGCATGCTGTGAACCTCGTGGCCGGCGTTGACGAAAATATCTCCCTCGCGGAGGGTATATTCGCAATATCCGTTTTTCAGGGCGAGCTTGCCCTTGAGCACGTAGACGAACTCTATGTCCTGATGATAGTGGATAGGATATTCCTCGATGGAAGCCATGGTTATGTTGATAGGAAAATCGTCCTGATAAGAAAGCTTTTCAGACAGCATAGCCGCTACGCCCTTTCTATGCGATGATATGTGAACTGCAATAAAACCATTATACAATACTCCGGTAAAGAATAAAAGAAAGACCTTAACGATTTCAACAACAAAATAGCGTTTAATGACAAATAAATTATTGCTTTAGGGTCGTAGCCACCATAGAATAAATGTAAAAGAGAATTGATAATGAAATAACCGCATAACATAAGGAGGAAGAAATGAACGGAAGAAAGGTCTGCGTAATAACCGGAGCGGCAGGAGGCATAGGCATTGAGGTAGTCAAGAAATTTTACTCCAAGGATTACGAGGTGGTTATGCTCGATATATTCGAGGAAAAAATGAAGCAGGTTATCGAGGATAACGCCATGGACGAGGAGAGAGTCTCCTGCTACGCTATAGATATTTCCGACGAGGGGCAGGTAAAGGACGTCATAGGAGCGATAAAGAAGAAGAACGGCAGGATAGACGCCCTCGTAAACACCGCAGGGATCGTGGGGAAGTACAACCTCACGGCCGATTACACCTTTGAAAACTTCAAGAAGATATACGCCGTCAACGTGTTCGGCACGTTCCTGATGATGCACTACGCCCTGCCTATAATGGTGGAGCAAAACTACGGCAGGATAGTAAACTTCGGCTCCGTGTCCGGAATGACCGGCTACACCTTTGAGATAGGCTACGGCTCCAGCAAGTGGGCCGTCATCGGAATGACCAAGAACGTGGCCAACGAATACGGCCGGTACAATATCCACGCCAATTCCGTATCCCCGGGTTGGGTGGACACGCCGATGTTCCATGACACTCTCAAGGATTACAAGAACTTCGACGACTCCGAGGTCAACCTCGGACCTCTCGGCCGTCCGTCAAGGCCGGACGAGATAGCCGACGTGGTTTACTACCTCTGCACCGAGGAGGCCTTTATCATAAACGGATCCAATATTCTTGCCGACGGCGGCAAGATGCTGGGCTGACCCGTTAAAAGAGAGGAGGAGAGCGACTCATGCTAAACCCGAGGATACAAAAGATGAGAGACAGGCTCTGGAACACCAGACCCTGCATAACCGCCGAGAGACTCGTTCTCGACACGGCGGCCTATCAGAAATTCGCAGGAGAAGCCGTTCCTGTTTTCCGCGCCAAGGTCATAAAGTATATAATGGAACGCATGACCACCCTTATCATGGAGGACGAGCTAATCGTAGGCACCGCCAACGACAAGTACAGAGGCGCCAATCTGCACCCGGAATTCCAGTCAAGCTCGTGGTATATCAGCGACATAGACGAATTTCCCGTAAGGTCCAAGGATCCCTACGACGTGTCTCCGGAGGACAGGGAAAAGATACTGGACGTCCTGCCTTATTGGGAGGGTAAGTCCATGGAGGATCTGTCAAAAACCCTGCTGCCCGAGCATATCAGAGAGTGCATGAAGGACGATATAATCACCGTGGGACTGACAAACGGCGTTTGCGGCGAGACCGTCGCCGACCACGAAAAGCTGCTGACCGTAGGCCTCAAGGGTTATATGGACGAGTGCAGGCAGAATATAGCCAATACCGTGGCCAAGAGCAGAGAGGATCAAGAGAAGATCGACTTCTGGGAGGCCTGTATTATCCAATGCGAGGGTTTGATAACCTACGCCCGGAGAATGGCCGACGAGGCCGAGAGACAGGCGGCCGCCTGCAAGGACGAAAAGAGAAAAAGGGAGCTCCTGACCATAGCTGAAAATTGCCGCGTAGTTCCTGAGAACCCGCCTCAAACCTTCTGGCAGGCCTTGCAGCTTCTCTGGTTCGTCCACGTGTATTTCCATATAGAGGTATGCACTACCGCCTGCAGCTTTGGCCGCTTCGACCAATACATGTGGCCTTATTATAAAAAGGATGTCGTAGACGAAAAGAACCTGAGCAGAGAAGAAGCTCTCGAGTTGTTAGAGTGCTTCTATCTCAAGACCTGCGAGGTATACGAGGTACGTGATAAATGGTACGCTACCTCCTTCGCCGGTTATCCTATGTGGGAGATACTCATGGTAGGCGGACAGACCAAGGACGGAAAGGACGCTACCAACGAGCTTTCCTACGTTTGTCTCGAGGCCGCCGACCAGCTCAAGACCACCCAGCCGGTCATGGCTGTGAGAGTCTGGGAGGGAACTCCGCAGGAGCTCATAGACAAGGGCTGCATGATGATACAGGACGGACAGGCAAATCCGGGTTTCTTCAACGACGATACCGCCATCAAGATGGTCCTTGGCAAAGGTGCGACCATGGAAGAAGCCAGAGACTGGAATATCATCGGTTGCATACAGCCGGGGCCGGGAGGCGGAACCATAGACGGTTCTCCTGACGCAGGCTACGTAAATATGGGCAAGATGATAGAGATAGTCCTCCACAACGGAGTGGATCCGAGGACAGGTAAGCTCATAGGGCTCCAAACGGGCGACCCGAGAGAATTTAAAAATATAGAGGAATTCAAGAACGCCCTCAAGGCTCAAATACTTCATCATTATGAGCTGGTAGCCGAGGGTTACAGGATAATGCAGAGCGCCCATATGACCAGGTATCCGGTAATCTTCGCCTCGATGGTGACCAGGGGCTGTGTCGAAAGCGGCAAGTCTGTTCAGGACGGCGGAGCCAAATACAGCACCTGCGGCACGTATATAACCGGAGCGGCTAACCTGGCAGATTCAATCGTAGCCGTTGAAAAATGCGTGTTCGAGGACAAGGACGTGACCATGGACGAGCTCATAAAGGCTCTCGACTCCAACTTCGAAGGCAACGAGAGGCTACGTCAGCTTCTCCTCAACAAGCCGGAAAAATTCGGAAACGACAGCGAGCACGTGGACTCCGTCTACAGAGAGATGATGCACTTCATTGCCGACAACATTCAGCAGTGGCCTGACGCAAGAGGCGGACGCTTCTCCTTTAACGTCCATTCCCAGACGGTCAACGTGTCCCACGGCATGGCGTGCGGAGCTACGCCGGACGGCAGAAGGGCCGGAGAGCCTCTGTGCGATAACGCTTCGCCGATGATGGGCAGAGACGTCAACGGGCCGACGTCAACGGTAAAATCCGTGGCGTCCATGGGTCAGGAGGCCTTCCACGACGGAGCACTGTTCAATCTCCGCTTCGACCCTAAGGGGGTAGAGGGAGAAAAGGGACTCCGCAGGATAGAGGGAGTTATCAAGACCTACTTCGACCACGGCGGAGAGCATATCCAGATAAACGTGGTAGATACGGACACTCTGAGGGACGCGCAGGTAAATCCTGAAAAGCACAAGGGTCTCATGGTACGGGTGGCCGGCTACATGGCCTACTTTACCGAACTTGATAAGAGCGCTCAGGACGTAATAATCAACAGGACGGCTCACTACGAGAGCCGATGAAGATCATGAGCGATAGACACTTAACGGCGCCGGTTGGCTCCGTGCAGAAGTTCAGCACCGAGGACGGCCCCGGCATAAGGACTACGGTCTTTCTCAAGGGTTGTCCCCTCAGGTGCAAATGGTGCCACAACCCCGAGCTCATATCCTTTTACCAGCAGGTCATAGAGATGCCCAACAGCTGCATAAAATGCGGCTACTGCCTCTCCCATTGCCCTCGTGAAGCCATATATACGGACGAGGACGCCAAGATACGCATCGACAGGGAAAAATGCGACAACTGCCTCGAGTGCGCAGACTTCTGCTACGCAAGGAGCCTGCGGGCGGTAGCGACGGAAATGACTCCCGAGGACGTAATGAAAGAGGTAGTCCAAGACAAGGGGTTTTACGACAATACCGGCGGCGGTATGACTGTCAGCGGAGGAGAGATACTGAGTTGGGGCACGTTCGTAGAGAGGCTCGTAGACCTGGCGGCAGAAGCTGACGTGAGGGTTTGCCTGGACACTTCAGGCTTCGGGGACGGAGACCTTTTGATGAAGCTGGCAAAAAAGGAAAACGTCACCGATATACTCTACGATATGAAATCCATAGACGATCGGATTCACAGGGAATATACCGGCAGGAGCAACGCCCTCATAATAGACAACCTGACCTCCCTTGCCTCAGACCCCGCTACAGGGCGCAAGCTGCAAATGAGAATGCCCCTCGTAAAGGACGTTAACGACGGCGCCGGAACGATAGAAAGGACCGCCGAGTTCTACAAGAGGTACGGCATAAAGAGGCTTACCCTGCTGCCCTATCACAATCTGGGAGTTCCCAAGCTCAGGAATATAGGCGGCGAGCCTGTTGAGTTCGAGCCGCCATCCGACGACCGCGTAGACGAGATAAAGAGCTTTTTCCAAGAAAAGGCCGGTATGGAGGTAGAGATACTCGGCAAGGTAGAATGATATACGAAACGTAATGAAAAAGAGAGGGGCACATCCCCTCTCTTACGCTTACGTTGCGGCTTACCGATTATTTAAACAATGCTTCCACCTGCCCTTTAGGGCGGAAACATATCGAAGTCTTTTCTAACCTGCCGTCCTTAAACAGTATCAGGGCAGGTATGGGGGGGACACGTTGTAGGCGACTGCGAGAGCCGGCTCCCCGTCCACGTTGATTTTTCCCACATTTATCTTATCGCCATATCCCTCATCTATTTCTAATTGATATAGAAATCGGCCGCAAGCATTACGCAAAAACCAATTAAAAGAGCATACGTAGCTCCCCTCTCGCTGCCGTGGGCGTGAGTCTCGGGTATCATCTCGTCGCTGATGACGTAAAGCATAGCTCCGCCGGCAAAGGCCAGTCCAAAGGGCAATATGGCAGAAGCCGCCGTTACGGCGAAATAGCCGATAAACGTGCCGGCAACCTCTATGAGACCGGTTATCAGAGCGAAAAGAAAGGTCCTTCCTTTGCCTATTCCGGCAGAAAGCATAGGCGAAATTATCACCATGCCCTCCGGAATGTTCTGCAAGGCTATGGCTCCGGCGATGGTCAGAGCCTCCGCCACGTTGTCAGAGCCGAAGCCTACTCCGGCGGCTATACCCTCGGGCAGATTGTGTATCCCTATGGCCGCTACAAAGAGTAATACCTGATTCAGCTTATCCCCCTGAGAGGCAGGAGAGGACGGATCTACGCCCGCCAGCCGATGCAGGTGGGGGACGACCTTGTCCAGCAGGTTAAGACATATCGCCCCGACGAAGACACCCGCCACCGTCATAAAAAGCCTGTAGTTGCCGCCAAACTCGAGAGACGGCAGGATCAGTCCCAATATAGAGGCCGAAAGCATAACCCCCGCGGCAAAGGCGAGAACTACGTCGCCAAATTTATGTGAAATCCCCTTAAAAGCAAAGCCTATGACGGCACCTGCGACGGTGGCGCTGCCGATTCCTATGGCCGTTAATATCACTAATTGCATACATTACTTTTACCTCAATTGAGGCTCGTCAAACTATCTTTGCAGTATTTTCCGAAAAAATCCTGAAATTTCCCGCAAAAGTTCATTTATGTCGAGCATTTTTAAAGTGTCTCGAAAAGCCTTTAATATCGGCCTCGATAGATTCGGGACTTTTACTGTTATAGGATTCTGCGCGGTGATCATCAAAATATTGCCGACATGAACCTGTAGCATCAAAATATTTCGTGGCTCCATATCGTTCCGAAGCTTTCTCCAGAGCATAGATATCCCTGTCATTGACACAGCAGTACATGTTTGGTTTAATCGTTCCACACATGCTTTTCTCTGTGGTACACTGCCGGATTCCGGAAATACCCCCAGTTGCTTATACGCATAGGCGAATTGAGTATAAATATCCTCATCGAGGGGAGGGGACTTTATCATAAAATATATCTTGACACTTGGATGTTGTATCAGTAGATGTTGCGGTACCGGCGCCCTTGCCTCATCAGACTGAGAACTACTTGATCAATTCTGACTTGGTGTTATACTGCATTCAGTTATAGTATAAGCAATGGGTGTCGCCGGGATGAAAGAATGTAATCCGTGTTTATCGGCAGAGAACATGAACTTACAACGTTGAATGAGGTATACGCATCGGATAAATTTGAGTTTGTTGTAATATATGTGTATGGTTGTCGTCGTGTCGGTAAAACGGCGCTTATCAGTCAGTTTATAGACGATAAAAACGCCGTCTATTTTATAGGGGCGAAAGCAGTACCAAACAGAATCTTGAAAATCTCAGTAAAAGTATTCTGAGCTATCATACCGGCATGGATTCTGACACC
>CAYTYN010000015.1:26282-30387 GCA_964442135.1 uncultured Oscillospiraceae bacterium | reverse complement strand
CATTTACTCCACGGAGCAATGCCATAAAGAGCGTTCCTTTTGTATTGCATTGTCCATATCCATCAGCTAAAACTTTTGATGCCGGAATACTGTCGTCAACATTGTAACCAAATAAAATTTCATCACGGACAAAATTATATATTTGTTTGATACGATGGAATGTATCAATCTCTTTCCATTTTCTATCACTTATTAACTGCTGTATATTGACGGCCGAAAAATTTAACATTGGTGTTTCTCTCAAATATTTTTCCATATAATCTACCTGCTAACAAGTTTTTATAAACGGCAACAATTTCAAGCATTCATTGAATAGTATTCTGTTAATATATTTGCTAAAATCTTCGGATTTTCTTCATTGACAACATGGCCTGTATTCTCAATAATTTTCAATTCTGCGCTTCTAATGTTTTGTGATAAGTAATCCGCTGATTTCATATTTGCACTGTCTTTCTTTCCGCAAAGAATTAAAGTGGGGCACTTAATATTTTTCACCCTATCACTGAAATCTAAATTCTTCATGGTGTCCCCTAAAGCAAATGTGTTCTTTTTATCAAATGCCATAGTTTCAAAAATAGATTTTGGTAAAAATCTGAAAATTATATTTTGAAAACTAAATGCTGCTTTCGGGACTTTATATGGCGTTCCGATTAAAACCAATGTTTTCACTTTTTGCGGGAAATCCAAAGAAAAATTCAGAGCCAAAATACCACCTAATGAAAGTCCGCATAAATGAATTTGTCCATCAAATTCGTTGCAATATTTTACAAATGAGGAATATAGATTTTCATAGCTTGCCTCTTTTCCTTCAAGGATGGAGGATAGATTTGGACATACAATATCTTCGTTGTTTGTTATATATGAAAGTGTTTTTTCCCAACTTGTTGCTTTGTGTCCTGAGCCATGAACAAAAATTTTTGTTGCCATAAGTATCTCCTTTGAGTTAATCCAACCCAAATCAAACTGCGCAAAGTATTGCAGATAGTTTTCAAGTAGAGACGGATGTTACTCGATTTTTCCCTACGATGTAATTCCAAATTTACGCCCGATTTTGAGAAAGAACCGAAAAGAGGAGAACGACGGATCGCCGCTCTCCTCTTTTTAGTCTAATCGCGGGTTTGGCATTTAGCCGCCGGCACCGGCAACGGGATGTACTCCTGCTTCCGCAGGCACTCACCGCTTGGGATAGGCGCCGTAGAAATGCATCACGTTGATGTCCTCCGGGCGGTACTCCCCGTGGTTGCCGTGACCGTCCCAGTCGGTGTGGTTGCCGTGGTCTGTGGCCCATACCACCAGACTGTTGCTATCCGCCCAGTGCTCCCGCACGGCGGCGGTCAGGCGGATGAAGGCTTCTATGTGGTGATCCACTGCGGCCATGGCCTGAGGGGATTCGGGGACGGTATCATGGATCATATCGTCGTACTCCTGGTTATAAACCACCACCACATCGTAGTCTCCGCCGGCGATGAGCTCCAAGCCCTTTTCCGTGGCCTCATCGTCGTATGGTGTGAGGAAGTAGTCGATGTCCCGATTCTGGAAGATTATGGCCATACTGGAATCCTCCACCGCAGATAGAGCCACCCGCTTCCCGCTGCGGCGCAGTGAGTCGAAGAGGGAGTCGGTGGTGATTACAGGCTTGGTGTAGGACTGGATACCGTGGACGGCAGGCATGACGCCGGTGTACATGGTTCCGAAGCACACGGGGGTCACTGCGGGCATGACAGTAGCCATAGGCACTGTCAGTTGGGTGGCCGCCAGAACCGGAGCGAATTTCTCCGCGTACTTTTGGTATAGCCACATGGGAATACAGTCGGGGTTATAGATCATCACCCGGTCGGCCTTGCCGCCCAGGGTGTTTTTTACAAGGTTGTCTACAAAGGGTATAGGAGCCTCCGCCTGTTTGGGGGACTCGGCGTCCATGGCCTTGGCGACGGACGCGGCCAGGCGGGTCATGGAGATGGAATTGAACATGGCAAACTCCTCCTTAGGATAGTCAGTTAATACGGTTAGGCAGAGAGGAGTGCCGGCATCCCTCTCTGCATGATCTCATATTTATCAGGGAGCGGAAACGCCGGCAGTTCCGACGCCTCCTCCCTGAGGCGTAATGAGTTTTGTATATTATTTCGCCAGATGGCAGGCCACGAAGTGCTCGGGAGAGATCTCCGCCAATTGGGGATTCTTTCCCGTCTGGCAGCATTCCTGACAGGCATCACACCGCTTGAGGAAGCGACACTGATCCGGCAGATTCACCGGCGAGGTGATCTCGCCCCGTATCAGCTTCCGAGGCGGCTTGTCCTTGCCCACCACCGGAATGGGGATGGCAGAGAGCAGGGCTTGGGTGTAGGGGTGAGTGGGGTGGGCGAATATCTCCGCAGAGGGCGCCTTCTCCACCATCTGACCCAGGTACATGACAGCAATGTCATCGGAGAAATACTTGACCACGCTCAAGTCGTGGGTGATGAACACGTATGTCAGTCCCATTTCCCTCTGTAGCTGCTTGAGCAAGTTCAAGATCTGCGCCTGAATAGATACGTCCAGGGCGGAGACGGGCTCGTCACAGACGATGAGCTTAGGGTTCACCGCCAAGGCGCGGGCGATACCGATACGCTGACGACGACCACCGTCCAGCTCGTGTGGGAAGGTGTTGACAAATCGACGAGCCAGACCTACGATGTCCATCAGTTCCAGGGTTCGCTTCTCGATGTCAGTCCGGCTCTTGAGCAGCTTGTGCTCCTTGATGGGCTCACTGATGAGCTGCATGATGCTCTGTCGGGGATCCAGGGAGGAAAAAGGATCCTGGAAAATCATCTGCATTTCCGTACGCAGCGGACGCATACGACCGCGGCTGTACTTGGTGATATCCGTGCCGTTGAAGATGATCTTCCCCGCAGTGGGTTCCAGAAGCTTGAGGATGGTGCGGCCGGTAGTGGACTTGCCGCAGCCGCTCTCGCCTACGATGCCCAGGGTTTTTCCCTCCTCGATGGTGAAGTTCACCCCGTCCACGGCGTGGAGCTTTCCCCTGGGGGTATCAAAGTATTTTGTCAGATTCTGGACTTCCAGAATGATTTTTTTCTCAACCATTTTCGTTCCTCCTCAGCCGGAAGTTCTCTCTGTCATAGGCGCTGCAGGCCACGAAGTGTGTGCCGCCCATGGGACGGAGTTCGGGAACGGACGCGGAGCAGACCTCAGTGGCGTAAGGGCAGCGGGGAGCAAAGGCGCACCCCTCCGGCAGGTGCATGGGGTCGGGCATCATGCCCTGTATGGGCTCCAGATCCTCCCCCTGCTCCTTCATGTTGGGCAGGGAGCCGAACAGGCCCTCGGTGTAGGGGTGGGCGATGGAGTTAAACACCTCGTCTGTGGAGCCGATCTCCACGATGCGACCGGCATACATTACAGCCACATCGTCACACACCTCCGCCACCACGCCTAGGTCGTGGGTGATGAGAAGCATAGACATGTGGTTGCGACGGATCAAATCCTGCATCAGATCTATTACCTGAGCCTGGATAGTCACGTCCAAGGCGGTGGTGGGCTCATCGGCGATGAGCAGGTTAGGCTGGCAGGTCAGGGCGATTGCGATGACCACCCGCTGTTTCATACCACCGGAGAACTGGTGGGGATACTCATAGGCCCGGCTCTCGGAGATGCCTACCATCTTGAGCATCTCTTTTGCCCGCTCCATAGCCTCCTTTCGACCCACGTGCTCATGGAGCATGATGCTCTCGGCAATCTGCTCGCCTACAGTGATTACAGGGTTCAGGGCGGTCATCGGGTCCTGGAAGATCATGGCCACGTTGTTGCCTCGCATGTTCTCCAGCTCCTTCTCGGTCATCTGCAGCACATCATCTCCATCTAGGACGATGGAGCCGGCCTTGATGACTCCGGGTGGATTGGGCACCAGGTTCAGGATAGACAAGGCGGTGGTGGTCTTCCCTGCGCCGGTCTCTCCCACCAAGCCCAAGGTGCGCTCCCGACCGACGGAGAAGCTCAGGCCGTTGACAGCCTGAACGCAACCGTCGTCGGTCTCGTAGTGAACCACCAGATCCTTGACCTCTAAAATATTTTCGTTAGTAAGCTTCTTTTCTTTCTCTATCTTAGATATTTC
>CAYTYN010000015.1:20837-26182 GCA_964442135.1 uncultured Oscillospiraceae bacterium | reverse complement strand
CCTCTAAAATATTTTCGTTAGTAAGCTTCTTTTCTTTCTCTATCTTAGATATTTCCTTAGACATTTCTTTAGACATTTCCCTTCCCCCCTTATCTCTTCAGCTTGGGATCTAGGGCGTCCCGCAGGCCGTCGCCCAGCAGATTCAGAGCCAGCACGGTAAACATGATGGCCAGACCCGGGAAGATACACATCCATCCGCCGCTGCGAATATACAGGCGGGCGTCTGACAGCATGGTGCCCCACTCAGGCATCGGGGTGGGCACGCCCACTCCAAGGAAGCTCAGGGAGGAGGCGGCAATGATGTTGCTGCCGATGGCCAAGGTCACCTGAACGATGATGGGGCTCAGGCAGTTAGGAGTCACGTGGCGAAGAATGATCTTCCAAGTGGGCAGACCCATGGCATAGGCCGACTCAATGTACTCCTGACCTTGGATGGTCATAACCGAGGCACGGGTAATTTTGGCGAAGGATGTTGCCGAGCTGATGGCCAGAGCCACCACCAGGCTGAGCACACTGGTGCCGATGAGCTGGACGATAACCACGGCCAGCATGATGTTGGGGATGGCGTAGAGGATATCGTTGGCACGCATGACCAGCTGATCCATAAAGCCGCCGTAGAAGCCGGCTATGGAGCCCAAGATCAGACCTACCACCAATCCCAGAGCTACGCTGCCCACTCCTATGATCAGGGAGTAGCGGGATCCGTAGATGACCCGGGCAAGCACGTCACGACCCAAGTGGTCCGTGCCGAAGGGGTGCTCCCAGCTGGGAGGCTGGCTCAGATCATTGGTGATCTGAACAATGTCGGTGTCGTAGTCGTAGATAAAATCACTGCAAATAGCCAGGATCACCAGCAGGCTCATGAAAACCATGCCGACGATGGCGCCCTTATTTTTCAGCAGTCTGTGCCAAGTCTCCTGGGCCATGGATCGACCCTTATACTCCTTGAGATCCTTCATGGTCATGTCGGAAAAGGTATTCGTATTTGTCTTCGTTTCACTCATGTCTCTCTCACCTCTCTCTGGAATACTTGGCCTTAATCCGCGGATCGCAGAAGGCGTAGAGCAGATCTACCGCCAGATTGATGATGCTCATAAGCACGCAGCACAGGATAATGGAGCCCGTCACCATAGGGATGTCACGTGAGGATATGGACTCGAACACCAGCCGGCCGATGCCGGGCCATGAGAATACGGTCTCCGCAAGGGCGGAACCGGTCATCACCAGACTGAACTGCATGCCGACGGCGGTAATAATGGGGATCATGGCATTTTTCATGGCGTGATAGTAGATAACCCGTTTCCGAGGGGCGCCCTTGGCCTTAGCGGTGGTGATGTAGTCTTGGCGCACCACATCCAGCATGGCGGAGCGGGTGGTTCGAGTGATCAGGGCCGCCAAACCCAGACCTACCGTCATGGCCGGCATGATCAGGTACTCGATGCCCCCCGTGCCGCCGGAGGGCAGCCATTGGAGACGGATGGAAAATAGCAGAATAAACATTAGCCCCAACCAGAAGTTAGGCATTGAAACACCGAACAGAGCGAAGACCATGCCACCGGTGTCCTTCCAAGTGTTCTGGTTCAGGGCCGTCCAGATTCCAAGCGGTATGGCGACGATACAGGCAATGATCAGTGCCGTGCCGCCCAGCATCAGCGTGTTGGGTAGGCGCTCCATAAAGGTCTGGAACACATCACGACCTGTCACGTAGGACTCGCCCATGTCACCGGTGATCAAGCCGCCCATGTAGCGGAAATACCGCACTAGGAAGGGATCGTTGAGACCCAGCTCCTCACGCATAGCCTCCTGCTGCTCCACGGTGGCGTTCTCCGGCAGGATCGTAAGCACCGGGTCACCGCCGGCCAAATCCATAGCCCAGTAGATCAGAAGGGACGTGATGAGGACGGTCGGAATCATCAGTCCGATCCTCTTAAGTACATAGCGTGTCATATGTATGTCTCTCTCCTTTATTTTTGTGATCGCTTTCTTGATATCGTTGCGGAGATCATCTCGGTTCTCTTTCTACGTCGGTATACCTGCGTCCACCGCCATGCGGTGGCAAAACGCTCCCCACGGGGCGAGAGGCGCAGGCACACCGGCGGGAACCGTCATGAGAAAGGGGCGGGAAGCGAAACCACCGCCCCTCTCTCACGGGGTTCACCCCGCGCTCCAGGGGACGCAGGGTGAGTCAAACGCCGGATTAGTTCTGGACGTATGCCCAGGACCAGTTGTGGTTGCCGCCGCCGAAGAGGTACGTTCCGGTAAGACCTTCGCGGTAGGCGATAACCAAATCAGCCACGTACAGAGGCACCTGCGGGCAGGCCTCAACCAGATACTCCTGTAACTCTACAGACAGGTCGTAGCGGGTGTCGCGGTCAGGCTCTGTCAGCACGAGTACAGCCATTTCGTCCACGTACTCATCGCTGTAGTGGTGATAGTTGGTTGAATAGTCAGTTGTGAACAGCTCGGTGTAGATCTCATCCAAACGGTCGATAACGTTCCAGCGCCACAGGAACAGGTCATGCTCACCGGCCTGGCAAGCGCTGCGCAGGGTGGTCTCGTCCACGGTCACGATATTCACAGTGATGCCGATTTCAGCCAGATACTGCTGAATCATCGGTGCGATGGTTGAGTATGGGGTGGTGTTGGCGGCATAGAGGTTCACTGCCTCATCCAGACCGTCAGGATAGCCGGCCTCGGCCATCAGCTCCTTAGCCCGGTCTACGTCATACTCATAACCTTCCATGTCATCATAGAAGCTCCACACGCCTCTGTTGACTACGGTCTTCTGTGTGGTGCCGTAGCCCTCGAGCACAACATCCACGATGGCCTGCTTGTCGATGGCGCAGGAGATGGCCTGACGCAGGGTCTGGTTGTCGAAAGGCTCGCTCTCACAGTTGAAGCCGAAGTAGAACAAGCGGGTACCGGACTGGGTGTGGACAACGATGTTCTCGTCCTCCTCCAGGAACTCAAGGTCATTGATAGGAGGATCGATGCACACGTCGATCTCGCCGCTCTGCAGGGCAGCTACGCGGGCAGAGGCCTCAAGGATTGGTCGGAAGATAATCTCCTCGGCTACGCCGGGGTCATCGCCCCAGAAGTTCTCGTTCTTCACGAAGCGAACATACTCGCTCTGCTTCCACTCGTCGAAGACATAGCGACCGGTGCCGATGAGGTACGGCTCCTCGTTGTCAGGGTCGTTATAGGCGTCCTCAGAGAGAATGGCCAGAGGATAGCCTGCCAGCACGGCCAGAAGCTCATTGGAGTAGCTGCTGGTGACGAACTGAACGGTGTATTGGTCGATCTTCTCTACACTCTCCACCAGGCTCAGAGTGCCGGCTACTGCGGACTGATCCGGATCCATGGCCTTCTCGTAGGTGAAGACCACGTCATCGGCGTCAAAAGGAGTGCCGTCGCTGAAACAAGCATCCTCCACCAGGTAGAACACCAGATGGGTATCGTCGGTCCACTCCCAGCTCTCCGCCAGGCTGGGGAGATACTCGTTGTCCTCGTTGGCCAGGAACACAAGGGTCTGGTGAGTCAGAGCAATGCAGTTATTGTTGATCTGATCGTTCTGGTTCTGGGGATCCAACTCAGTAATATCGGAAGCGATACCGATGGTCAGAGTGGACTGGATCCCGGACGAGGACTCGTCGCTGTCGCTGGAGCAGGCGCCTAGGCTGAGCACCATGATGAGGCTCAGCAAGACGGCAAGGAATTTCTTCATTCTTTTCATTTATTTCCCTCCATTTCTTTGCATTTGGCTGTCCGGCACCGCTGGGAAGTCTATCAAACATCCACGCTGCGGCTTGCGCCGCGCACGGGATATACTCCACGGTGGAGTAGACGTCGAGCCGACGCCCTGGAGTCGACCGGACCGACTGAACCACCTCAAGCCACTCGGCTACACATATCCCAATCCTCAGTTTCCGGCGCCGTATGACAGCTTGCCGTTGTCGAATTAGACAATCACGTATGAATTATTCTACTATTTTAGTGACCAGTCTGTCAATGAAAGAATTTCGCCTTTTGGATTTAGCACCGCTTTATTTTGAGAGGGCTTTTCCTCTCACCCCGCTGTAGCCAGTATTTACGCGGTTTTCTGGATGTGAAAAAGCCTGATAAAATTTCTTCTTATTTATTATGGTGCAATAATAGAAAGTGTTGCACATACGATTAGTGCTGCGCAGAATACAAGAATTAGGTGCTATGGATTTTCAAGGGAACATTTGTTGTTTTAAATTTAGACTTAGAACTTCTCCTTTATTTTCTTTTTGATATACTCAATGTAATAAAAATGGAAACTAAAATAGCGAATGAAACGGAAACAAGAATTAAAGGTTTCTGATTATCTTTCAGAAAATAAGCAGCAACAACATAAATAATTAGTAATACTGGTAAAAACAATTTTTTCAATTTAGTCATTTTTTCCTCCATATCATATTGAGATTATCTTAGTAGCTAAGCTTGAAATAGTATCTTTAACATGACTAGAAAATAAGCAATATCCATTGTGTTCTTGTATGTACTGTTTAATTAAAGAAATCGCTAATTCTCTACTGGCAATATCTAAAGAATTTAGTGGCTCATCTAACAATAATATAGGATTATCTAAGGCTAGAAATAAGCAAAAGTACAGTTTATATTTCATACCAAGAGAAAAAGTGGCTATTTCATTTTTATCTACTTCAAGTTGTAGTAAATGCATATAATCATAAACTTTTCTTATATATCCTTCATCTTTTTTCCATAATGACTTTACCCATAAAATATATTCCTCCGATGTAAGACTTTCATAAAAATTGGGAGATGCAGGGATATAAGTAACAACCTTTTTCAATTCATTTTGGTTGATAGGGCTGTCATTTATCTTGCAATTTAGTGTCGGGCAATAATTTAATCCGCATAAAACTTTCAGTAATGTAGTTTTTCCGGAACCATTTTTCCCTACTATACACATGATTTCCCCCTTATTTATATTAAATGAAAAATCATCAAAAACGACATTTGTATCATACGAAAAATGTAAATGATTTATCTCGAACATTCGTTCACCCTCCTAACTGGCTTTCTATTAATGCGGAAAATACCAGTAATAAAACAACTAAGCAGAGTCCTACAAGACAAAATCTTAAACGTATGACTTTAGGTTCATTATGTTTTATATTATAAATGAGTTTAAAAGCTTCACAAGATATAGCAGTTGCTATAAGTATAGCTAATGTTTCAAATATAAAATGTGGTGCTATATTGCTTAAAAGTGGAGAAATACCATAATTGTTAAATACTCCAATTGTTGGAAATCGCATTTCCGGTAAAACGGAAAACTTCTTAGGGCAATTTTTTAG
>CAYTYN010000015.1:0-20737 GCA_964442135.1 uncultured Oscillospiraceae bacterium | reverse complement strand
TTGTTGGAAATCGCATTTCCGGTAAAACGGAAAACTTCTTAGGGCAATTTTTTAGGCGGTGAATATTTTCCTTTACGCAGCACCCACCCAGATGGTAAAATATTAGAAAATCTTCCGTGCGCCCGGAGCACCGGGGCGTTGCGGAAAACACGGAACAGGAGGTACGCCCTTGCCAGCATTCATTCTTTCTATTGCCGATATCCTAAACGACTTCAACGCCGTATCCGTCTTTTTCCGTCTGCTGCTGGCCGCTTTAGTGGGGGGCGCGGTGGGTTCTCAACGGGGCCGCCTGGGACGGGCTGCCGGCTTGCGGACACACATTCTTGTCTGCTTGGGTGCTACCATGACGTCCATGGTGGGTCTTTACGCCGGTTACGTCCTCGGCTTTGCCAACGATCCCATGCGGGTCGGCGCCCAGGTGATCTCCGGCATCGGCTTTCTGGGGGCGGGTACCATTCTCACCCGAAACAACTCCCAGGTGACGGGACTGACCACCGCCGCCGGTCTTTGGACCACCGCCAGCATAGGCTTGGCCATCGGCATCGGCTTCTACTGGGCAGTGGTGGTGTCCTTCATCATAGTGATGATTACCATCAGCATTCTCACAAAGCTGGAGCGGTCCAGAAAAGGCGGTGATATCGAGGCATGCTATCTGGAGCTCAACGATGTGGGACGGCTCAACGAGTTCTGTGACCATCTGGGCTCTAACGTCTCAGAGCTTCGGGTTCTGCCGGCCAAGAGCGGAACGCCGTCCTACGTGGGACTGGAGCTGACCATCACCGATCTGGGGGACGAAGCGGAGTTTTTCCGCACTGTTCGGGAACTGGACTACGTGGTCGCAGCTGTCCCCGTCTCCCGATAAGACCGCCGATACAGTAAAATAACCGCATAATTTGCACCAATCATGACCATCGGCTGAGCCAGTGGTCATGATTGGTGCATTGGAGGTATTTTTCTTAGTTTTGGTTTCAGAAGTTTGGCTTTTTCTGCATTTTTTCATGTGAAAGCCAATAAAAAATGCCACAACATGGTAATACAAACTGTTTTTACCGGATTTTGGCTGTCTTTCAGCCAATTTCGACTGTTAGTTTGCAATTTTGTTTGGCTTTAGACCTTAAAACGCCTATTTAAGCCAAACTTTTTTTGCTTCTTTCGAAAAAATGCTCGTTTTGACCAAACTCCTTGGAGGTGGCAGCACCGGCAGCCGGTGGTTTATTGTTTCTCGCCCTTTGCGCTCGAAACCGCCGCTAAAGCCATGAAAAGGAACCCCGAATGAATCGGATCACTCGGGGTTCCTCTGCAAAAGCCATGTATTTTGTTTAAGAAAGGCAGTTGTATCCAGTTACATTTTATACACGCACTGACCTGCGATGTAGGTTTCCTCTACCTTGACCTTGTCGATGTCATCGGAAGGAATGTTAAGAACGTCCCTGTCCAGCACTATAAAGTCGGCGGCAAAGCCTTCCTTTATCATTCCCACCTTTTCGAATCCAAGCATAGGAGCGGATTCTGCGGTATACAGGCGGATAGCGGTTTCTATGTCTACCCTGTGCTCCTGACCGCAGTCGGTTCCGTCATACGCCTTTCTCGTAACGGCTCCCTTAATGCAGGTGAAAGGCTCCGAAGGTGTAGCCCAAGCCGTCGCAGGAGCGTCGGTGCTGAAGGAGAACTGTACGCCGGACTCGATGAAATCCTTTATGGGATAATTCTTCTGAGAGCGTTCCAGACCCATGTTGGTAAGATAGCTTTCTATCTCAGCGTAGAGGAATATAGGCTGTGTTACGAAGGCTATACCGGCCTCTGCTGCCTTTTTAATAGCGTCCGCTGTAGGCATGGCTACGTGTTCGATCCTAAGGTAAGGGGTCTTCTCGAATCTGTCATCGAGCCAAGGCTTCTCGCCGTAGCCTGCCGCCACAGCCCTGTCTATGGTTTTGCTTCCCATGGCGTGGATCGAAAGCTGACACTTATGTTTCTTGCAGAAGGCTTTGGCGTCTTCAATATCCTCAGGAGTGCATACAGGAAGACCACACTCATCGGAGAGCTTGGAGGGATCGTCTTTATCCAGATAAGGAACGTCACACCAAGCCGTTCTTCCGGAAACGCTTCCGTCGCCTATGAGCTTAACGCCGGCCATTCTGAACTGATTGTCAGGATTCTGATCTTCTTCGGTGATGGTGAAATCAGGATCATCTGCTAAAGTATCCCACATAGGATATGCTCCGACTCTGATGTGGAAGCCTCTCTTTATAGCTTCGCCGTAAACCTTCTTAAAGTCCACGCTGCCGAATTCACCCATGTCAGCGCCTGTAGTTACTCCCTGTGAGATGAGTATCTCATCAAGAGCCATAAGGTCGTCTGCCATATCGTTTTCGTCTTTTTGCTTCATGATGCGGTCCACCAGGTTTCTGGCATTCTCGTAGAGAATTCCATCCGGCACGCCGTTTTCGTCTCTTCCGATAACTCCGCCTTCAGGATCAGGTGTATCCTTAGTTACTCCGGCCATTTCGAGAGCCTTGCTGTTAACAGAGCAAATGTGACCGCAGGTTCTTCGTACCATTACAGGAGAATCAGAAGAACCCTTATCCAGATCGTAGCGATTAGGAGCTCTGTGTTCAGCCAGCTTTCCCTCATCGTAGCCCCATCCGAATATCCACTGTCCGGGCTCCTGCTGCCGGCGGACATTCTTAATCTTCTCAACCAGCTCCTCTATGGAGTTTACTTCAGGAGGCAGGGCTGAGATCTGACGGCAGCAGTCTGCAAGCATGATAGCATGCATATGGCTGTCTACAAAACCCGGCAGAACTCTACGTCCGCCAAGATCTACCGTACTCTCAGCGTCGCTCTCAGGAGCGTCCGTCCTTTTACCTACCCATGCGATCTTTCCGTCTTTTACGGCAAAAGCCTCTGCATAGAGGTTGTCTTTGTCAGAGGTGAACACCATGGCGTTAACATAGAGAACATCGTACTTTTTCATTTTTAAAACACTCCGCTTTCCATATCATTATTTGCTGTGATTGTTGATCCAGTTCATCGCCGCTGTAGCGTGAAGAGCCGAGCCGTAAGCCAGCATGGACTCGTCGACTACCATGCTCGGACTGTGCATAGGAGCGGCGCCCTTTCCGCCGACGCCTAAGGTCACAAACATGGAAGGAACTGCTTCTCCCACGTACCCGAAATCCTCGGTGCCTGCCATGCAAGGAGCAACGTAAACATTACCTTCACCCATAACCTCTTCCAGATAAGGTCTCAGCTCGTCGCACAGAGCCTCGTCGTTATATGTGGATGGAGTGTGGAAATCCATCATGTCATATTCGCCGCGCCACATCTTAACGGTGTGGTCAACGATCTCAGGAATCCTCTTGACTATGTGTCCGGTAACCTCTCTGTTGAAGGTTCTGGCCGCTACCATTACCTCAGTTTCATCAGGTATGATATTGACAGCCGTTCCGCCTCCGGCTTTTCCTGCGGTCAGAGCGATAGTCTCTCTCGGATCTATCTCTCTTCCCGGAAGCAGGTTCAAGGTGGTGTAGAGCTGGTTAGCTATCATGAGAGGGTCTATGCAAAGGTGAGGTGTGGAAGAGTGGCCACCCTTTCCCTTGATCTTTACCATAAACGTATCCATGGCGGCGGAAGTGATGCCCGGAGTGAATCCTACGGTTCCTATCTCCTGGTCAGCCATAACGTGGATGGCGAAGGCCGCGTCTACATGAGGATTCTCCAAGGCTCCCAGATCCAGCATTAGCTTCGATCCGCAGCCCCATTCCTCGCCTGTCTGGAACATCAGCTTAACGGTTCCTTTAAGCTCGCTTTCTCTGTCCTTGAGAAGTCTGGCAGCTCCCAAGAGCATGGCAGTATGGGCGTCGTGGCCGCACATATGAGCCAATCCCGGGGTTTCTGATGTGAAATCGACAAGACCCGGCGTTTCCGTCATGGGAAGGGCATCCATGTCAGCTCTGAGGAGAAAACAAGGCGAACCCTGCCCGATGGTGGCGATGACGCCTGTGGACGTATTCATATCCGGAAAACCTGCCGCAATGAATTTCTTTCTTAAGCTCTCGTCAATGGGGCCGCCGCATATCTCAGATTCTATGCCCATCTCCGACAGCTTCTCCTGCACGTAAGCAGCCGTGTTAGGCAGATAGAAACCGATTTCCGGATTTCTGTGTAAATGATGTCGGAATTCCTTTATTTGATCCTGTATCCCTATAGCAGATTCCAAAATCTTCATAGCTTATACCTCCCCTTCTTATCCGGCGAAGTCAGGCTTCGCCTTAGCTTCATCCTAAATGCTCAAAACCGCAGAGCAAAGCGATAACAGATAATAGATAATAAAAGAGAACTACTTTACAGAAAATTATAGCATGAGCAACATAGGACATCAAGACAAAGAATGTTTATAAATGTAAAGCATAATTTACGATTTTGTAAATAAAAATTTATAAAGCTTAGGCTACCGACGGGGCAAAAATGCTTCTCTCAAAGATATACGTTGTAATTTCAACGATTCCGCGGATTCCAATATATCCGATATATTTTGGCACGAAAAATGCGAAAGTATGATGATGTAACACAATACTAAATGTTTCAGCGGTGCTCGAGGCCGCCGGTGCAGCGTAATGGATAATGAAATGAAGAACTGAAGAAGAGGAGAAAAGCAAAGACGGAATTCAAGACGTAAAAGGAAAAGGAGGATAGCGCGTCAGAAGACGCGTCACAACAAAATGGGAGAAACGTTACAAAAGAAGAAGGGCTTTCAGATGCCACATGTGTTCGTGATAATGTTCGCTATCATGATCCTTGTCACTATATTATCTTATATAGTGCCTAGCGGAGAGTTCGGCACCGATGATTCAGGTACGGTAAATCCGGAAGTATTTAATTTTATTGAGACCGAAGATCCTATTAGTTTTCAGGATTTCTTCTCTGCCATTTACACAGGATTCGTAAACGGCGCTTCTGTTATGGGATCCCTGCTTATCTGCTCCGGTTGTCTGGGTATTCTGAACCATACCGGCGCCCTGAAGGTAGGTATAACCAAGCTTTCTGAAGTTACTAAGGGTAAGAACATAATAGCCATTATAATTTTCTACCTCTACTTTGCCGGAATGAACATTCTCGGAGCAGGAGAAGGCGTATATCCGTTCTTCCCAATCGTTACATCTTTGGTAATTACCTTAGGTTATGACAGACTGGTAGCCGCCGGAACCATAATGTTCGCAGCTACGGCGGGCTTTGCCTGTGGTATGGTTAACATGTTCACTACAGGTATTTCTCAGCAGATAGTAGGACTTCCTACATTCTCGGGTATAGGTTATAGATTTATCGTATTCCTGGTACTTGCTACCATCGGATTCGTAGGTCTCATGCTCTACATTCGCAGAATAAAGAAGGATCCGGAAAACAGCTACGTGGCCGATGAATACAAGGCTCAGCTGGAAGAACGGAAGAGAATGGAAGAATCGGGAGAAGGAATCGAAAAGACCAGTTTCACATGGAAGGAAGCTGTTACCCTCGTTCTCTTCATAATCCTGTGCATATGGATCGCCTACGGATGTCTGAACTTAGACTTCGGTCTGGCTCAGTTCGCTGCTTACTACGTAGTATATGCGATCATAATTTCCTTTATATATCGCATAGGACCTAACCAGTTTTGCCAGGTTTTCGTACAGGGAGCTACCCAGGTTCTGGCCGCAGCCTTTGCCATAGGTCTTGCTCAGGCCGTAATGGTTCTGTTGAATCAGGGGCAGATCATTGATACCATAGTATACTACATGGCCAGCGCATTCGAAGGAAAGAGCGCTCTCGTAACACTTCTGCTCATATTCCTGTTCGTTACCGCGTTTAACTTCTTCGTGGTATCCGGTTCCAGTAAGGCCGTGATCATGATGCCTATCATGAGCCCGCTGGGAACTCTGCTGGGAATAAATCAGCAGGTAATGGTACTCACATATCAGCTGGGCGATGGTATAACCAACATGCTGTGGCCGGGCGGAGGACTTGTCTGCTGCTCACTGTGCGGACTGAACTACGGAAAATGGCTGAAAATGTCCTGGAAGATATTCCTTACCATGATCGTTTCGGCATACATTCTCATAGTTATCGCCAACGGTATAGGTTACGGACCGTTCTAATAGCTTAAATCTACGTGGTTGATTATCCATTTCGCAGGCTTTCGCCTTCCGACCGTTTCGGGAGGCGAAAGCCTTTTCTGACTATTTTCCGAAAGCTTTTTCTGACTATTTTCCGATGTATTGACAACCGCATAAAGCTGTGATACTATACCGTAGATTTGAGCAAAAATAAACAGAGTATTTGGAGGGAGGCCGCCATGGGAACTTTTAGAGGGAAAACGGATAAACCTGATATCTTGCGCGTTCAACTCCCTTCCTATCTGTTGTCCTATTCATATTATAGATTTTCTGACGGGTCTGACTCTTTGTCTGATTGACAAGGGGCCGGACCTGTTTTTTACGTTTGGGGAGAAACGCCATGGAAAGAAAAGTTATGGAGATCACCGGGGTGGAGCCTTTGACAAAGGACGTATACCTGATGACATTGGCGGGGGACTGCAGTCAGGTGGAAAGACCGGGAAGATTTATAAATATCGCCGTTCCCGGATTCTATCTGAGAAGACCTATATCCATAAGCCGATGGGACGACCGATCTCTGACCATAGTATTTAAAATAGTAGGAAAGGGAACGGAAGCCTTGGCGGGGATGGAAGAAGGCAGCTGTCTGGACGTCCTCATGCCTTTGGGAAACGGTTTTGACATATCCATATTAGGACGCAAAGCCGAAAGGCCGGTGATCGTAGGAGGGGGAATAGGAGTTCCTCCCCTTTACGGACTGGCAAAGGCGATGAAGGAAAGCGGCATGGAGCCGGAGGTCGTTCTGGGATTCAATTCAAAGGAGCAGGTGATACTGGCAGAGGATTTCAGAAGCCTGGGCGTAGAGCCTGTCATAACTACTGTGGACGGAAGCTGCGGGATAAAAGGCTTTGTCACAGAAGCTATGAAGGGGAGGAAGTACGATTACGCCTTTGCATGCGGACCGGCTCCTATGCTCAAGGCGGTGTGGGAAGAAGTCCCTGACGGTCAGTTCAGCTTTGAGGCCAGGATGGCCTGCGGCTTCGGCGCATGTATGGGATGCACCATGGAGACGACAGATGGCAGTAAAAGAGTTTGCAGGGACGGCCCCGTCTTCTTCAGGGAGGAAATAAAATGGCAGACACAAGAGTAACACTAAGCGGTATTTTACTGGATAATCCGGTGATACCGGCCAGCGGAACCTTCGGATACGGCAGGGAATTCGCTGAACTATACGACATAAATATACTGGGAGCCATATCCATCAAGGGAACGACTAAGGAGCCAAGGCTGGGAAATCCCCTGCCCCGGATAGCGGAGTGTACCGCCGGAATGATAAATTCTGTGGGATTGCAGAATCCGGGAGTGGAAAGGGTTCGGGATGAAGAGCTTCCGGAGCTGAAAAAGGTCTTTAAAAAACCGATCATAGCCAACATAAGCGGTTTTTCCCCCGAGGAATACCGGTACTGCGCCGAGGTCATGGACGGTGAGAATCAGGTGGATATAATAGAAGTCAACGTCAGCTGTCCTAACGTTCACAACGGCGGAATGGCTTACGGCGTTTTTCCGGAAAGCGCGGCTCAGATAACAAAAGCGGTAAAGAAGGCAACGTCTAAGCCGGTATACATAAAGCTCAGCCCCAACGTAACGGACATAGTGTCCATAGCCTGCGCCTGCGAGGAAGCCGGTGCGGACGGAATAAGCCTTATCAATACCATGCTCGGAATGAGGATAGATATCAGAAGCGGAAAGCCGATAATAGCCAATAAGATGGGAGGCTTTTCAGGACCTGCCATATTCCCTGTAGCCGTCCGCATGGTGAATCAGGTCTATCACAGCGTAGAGATACCGGTGATCGGCATGGGAGGCATATCCACCGCTGAAGACGTTATAGAGATGATGATGGCAGGAGCTGCGGCTGTTCAGGTAGGGGCGGCCAACCTGGTAAATCCCTACGCCTGCAAAGAAATCATAGAGGCCCTGCCAAAGCTGATGGATCAGCTGGGAATAAAGCGCCTGGAGGATATAATAGGAATTGCTTAAGGAGGTAAAGACCTATGGGAAAAGACGTGATAGTAGCGCTGGATTTCGGTTCGGGTGCGGAAGCATTGGAATTTCTGGATAGATTTACGGAAAGGAAGCCTTACGTTAAAGTCGGCATGGAGCTTTTCTACAGCGAAGGTCCGGAAATAGTAAGGGAGATAAAAAAACGAGGCCACAAGATATTCTTAGATCTTAAGCTTCACGACATCCCTAATACCGTAGAGAGAGCCATGAGATCTCTGGCAAAGCTTTCCGTGGATATGATAAACGTCCATGCCGCGGGAACCATGGAGATGATGGAGGCGGCGAAGCGAGGCTTGATGTCGGAAAAGGGAGAAGGACCTATCCTAATAGCCGTGACTCAGCTCACATCTACCAGCCGGGAGCGGATGAACGAAGAGCTACTTATCGAAGGAGATCTAAAGGACGTGGTGATAAGGTATGCCGAAAATGCGAAAAAAGCCGGCCTAGACGGGGTGGTATGCTCCCCTCTGGAAGCCGATATGATTCATAAGGCCGTGGGAAAGGATTTCCTAACCGTTACTCCGGGAGTAAGGTTTGCGGGCGCAGAGAAGGACGACCAGGTCAGAATAACCACACCGGAGGGAGCGAGACGGCTGGGCGCCGACTATATAGTGGTGGGACGTCCTATAACAAAGGCGGAAGATGGGGTAAAGGCGTATGAAAAATGTATGGCTGAATTCACAGAGGAGGGAAAGTGATTATGACAGGGAGAAAGGATATAGCGGAAGGACTTCTTTCCATAGGAGCAGTATTCTTAAGACCGGACGAGCCATTTACATGGGCCAGCGGGATAAAAAGTCCCATCTACTGTGACAACAGGCTTACCCTCACCGCGCCTGAGGTCAGGAACATGATAGAGGAAGGACTGGCGGATATAATAAGGTCTGAATATCCTCAGTGTCAGGTTATCATGGGAACCAGCACCGCAGGCATAGCCCACGCGGCCATAACGGGGCATATCCTGGGAATGCCTATGGGTTATGTAAGAGGCTCCGCTAAGGATCACGGACGGACTAACAGAATAGAAGGACGAATAGAAAAGGGAGAAAAAGCGGTAGTGATAGAGGATCTGATTTCCACAGCGGGATCCGTGTGCGACACGGTGGACGCTCTAAGGGAAGCAGGAGCCGAAGTCCTTGGGATCGCCAGCATATTCACATATAAAATGAAGAAAGGTTTCGACAGGCTCGCCGAGCACAAGGTGAAAAACGTCAGCCTCTGCGACCTGGACACTCTGGCGAGGGTAGCCGCTGAAACAGGAAGGATCGCTGACGACGATATAGACAGGATTTTCAAGTTTAGAGATAACCCTTCTGACGAGGGGTGGATGAAAGGAGATAAATAGCAATGAACGAAATCAGGAACCTAATCAACATTACAGATCTTACTGTGGAGGAAATTGACCGACTCATCAAAGTAGCAGATGACATCGTAGAAAACCATAGCGCCTATGAGAACATCTGCGCTCACAAAAAGCTGGGAACCCTCTTCTTTGAACCGAGCACTCGAACCAGGCTCAGCTTTGAAGCCGCCATGCTGGAGCTGGGGGGAACAGTGCTGGGATTTTCCGAAGCGAGCTCCAGCTCTGCGGCAAAGGGTGAAAGCGTAAGCGATACCATCAGGACCGTAGGCTGCTACGTGGATATCATCGCCATGAGACATCCGAAGGAAGGCGCTCCTGTGGTAGGCGCTCAGAGGACTACCGTTCCTATTATCAACGCAGGGGACGGCGGGCACTTTCATCCGACCCAGACCCTTACAGACCTTCTCACCATAAAGAGGAAAAAAGGCAGGTTAAGTGATATGACCGTAGGTCTCTGCGGAGACCTTAAGTTCGGACGCACGGTACATTCTTTGATAGAGGCTATGCTCAGGTATGAAAACATCAAGTTCGTCCTCATCTCTCCTCAGGAGCTTCAGGTGCCTGAATATATAAAGGAAAAGATGAATGCCGCCGGTGCTGAGTGGGTTGAGGTGGAAAGCTTGGACGAGGCCATGCCGGAGCTGGATATTCTCTACATGACTCGTGTGCAGAGAGAGAGATTCTTCAATGAAGAGGACTACATCAGGCTGAAGGACAGCTACATCCTGAACCTGGAGAAGCTTGAAAACGCTAAGAAGGATCTGACCATAATGCATCCCCTCCCAAGGGTTAACGAGATTTCTGTAGAGGTGGATGACGACCCGAGGGCGTGCTACTTCTTTCAGGCCTTGTGCGGAAAGCACATCAGAATGGCGCTGATCCTCTTCCTTCTCGGAATAAAGAGAGGGTAAAGGGAGCAATTTCCGAATAAATCAAAACACAAACTCAAATGAGGAGGTAAAACATGAATATAGACGGAGTAAATAACGGCATCGTATTAGACCACATCAAGGCGGGGAAGGGAATACAGATCTATGAGCTTTTGGGACTTGGCAAGCTGGATTCCTGCGTAGCTATCATCCAGAACGCAACCAGCACAAAATACGGAAAAAAGGACATAATCAAGATCGATGAGAAGATAGAGCTGGACTTGGACGTGCTGGGATACATAGATAACAACATAACCGTAAACATAGTTAAGGACAGGGAGCTTCTGAAGAAGGTTCATCTGGAGCTTCCGGAGACGCTCACCAACGTGATAAAGTGCAAGAATCCGAGATGTATAACCTCTGTAGAGCAGGAGGTTGTTCACAGCTTCAAATTAGTAGATAAAGGCAGGAAGGCCTACAGATGCATCTACTGTGACGCAGAGCACGTAGCCAGATAGACGAGCGCCTCAACAGATCGCCGTATATAAAGCAACGGAGTACCGGCCGGCAGGTTGCGCATTGATCGCACCGCCGGCCGGTACTCCGCTGAGCCATGACAGTCATCTCAACATACGCGGCCGGAATTATGCCGTCTACCCGGCGTATGGAAGGCCGAAGTATTCCTCTAAAGTGATCCAGTCACCGTCATTGTAAAGCTGTTCCGCTAAGTCCGTTCCCACGTAGCGGATGTGCCACGGGGCATAGGCGTAACCGGTAACAGCCTCTTTACCCTCCGGGTATCTGATGATAAATCCATATTTGTAGCAGTTCTCAATGAGCCATGCTCCGGCGTCGGTTTCGACGAACTGAGAGGCCAGTTCATCGCTGGCTCTGTCGTTGGATGTGTTCACATCGAAGGCAAGACCGGTCTGATGTTCAGAGCATCCGGCCTCAGCGCAGTAGATCGAGGCTGCCTCCTCGCCGTAATAGCGCACCATATTGGAGTAGCGGTAGCTCTGCTGGCTGTAGCTCCGGAAGGCGTACATCAGATAAATGCTTACATTGTCCGCGGCTGCGGCGCTTCGCATTTCCGTGAAAGCATTGAGAGCGTCAGCGTCGATCCCCGATCCGTAGGTGGATGGGAGAGGTGTGGAGCTGCTCACTATAATAATATCTTCAACGGAGACTACGCCGTCACTGTCGATAGTACCCTGATACCCGTTATCGGTCATAAAGGTGATGTTTCCGTCCTCATCCTTAAGAGAATCGGATATCTGCTCATAGTCTGCCGCGTCGATGACGTTTAAAGTGAAGTCCACGGCAGCTTCGTTTCCGGAAGGATCAGAGGCGGTAAAGGTCAGATCGAAAGAGCCAACCTCGTCTGTGCTGTAGCTTCCGGAAAGCTGAGGAGTAACCTCCTCGTTGGAGTTGTCCGTTGCACTGGCAATGGATGTCATATCAGGGTTGCTGCCCACCAGCACGTTAACGGTGGAGCTGCACTGAATAACCGGAGCTGTGGTGTCCTGAATTTGCACATCCATGTAGTATTCTTTTTCCCTGCCGTTTATGGAGATGATCAGAACGCACTCAGTCGTTCCGAGGGCAGAGGTATCCACAAGGGCGTCTTCCGCCACCGTTCCTCCGTCGTCGATGGATTCTATGAAGGAAGACGCCATGACTTCGGAGTTTATCTCAGCCGTCGGAAGGCTCACCGTCAGATGAACCTTGGAATTGATCCCGAAGAGGTTGACGTATATGAACATGGCGATAAGACAGATGAGCAGCAAAGCTATCAGAGCCGCTGCGGCTTTGATCACGAAGTAGCGCTTCTTTGGCCGAGAGAATATATACTTACTTCTTTTTCTGGTGGAATACATGATATGTTCCCGCTTCCTTCCTACAAACTTCTTTCCTACAGAACAATGCTGCGGTTTTCCATGATGGTTGAAAATACCACCTGAGTCTCGGTTTTTCCGAACACCTGGAGCCGTCCGAGAAATTTATCCAAGGCGGAGGTGGTTTTGAAAACTACCTGCATAAGCATGGAGTATGGTCCGGTGATGTGGTGACATTCCATAACGCATGGCTCCTTACTGATAAAATCCGTAAACTTATCCCTGTCCTCAGGCTCCACAGTGATCATAATGAAAGCCTTAACGATATATCCCATCTTCTCGAGGTCGATTTCAGCGTGATAGCCTTTTATATAACCCTCCTTCTCCAGCTTGTCCAGACGGGCGGAAACCGCCGGCGTGGTAAGATAAGCGTGGGCGGAAAGGTCTTTCAGAGGCGTTCTGGCGTTGGAGCTTAACGTCTTTAAAATTCTGAAATCGATTTCATCCAGTGTTTTCATACATAAACCTGTTCTTCTTAAAAGTCTATCCAGAATGATAACATATTTCACAGGGAATTAAAAGAAAAAGCGGCAGTATTCCGTGTGATTATCGTGTAAAGCCGGAGAATCGAACCCAGCCCTATTTCTGCATATACCCGAGAATCTTAAGAGACTGATATCCTTTAGAAGTTATCCTCATGCCTATGCGCCCTTTTTCTATGGTGATGAGATCGTTATCGCACATATCCTTCAGTATGCCCCTCAGCTTCTTATCACCTATGTGAATCCCTTTTTGTTTAAGACCCTCTGAAAGGGAGCTTCTGCCTATGCCGTGGGCGATCTGCGTTCCGGAAAGAATTATGCCCAGGATCTGCTTCTTAATGTTCTCTGTATCAAAGGCAGGAGCCGCAGAAGCGCTGACCTCGCCGTCGGAGAAGGAGGACAGATATTCGGGAAGGGAATGGAAGGTCTCGAAGTAAGTCCCGACGCTTTCCAGCTCTCTGACATTTCCGGGCCACGAATAGCGCTTCAGCAAATCCTTGTCTGAATCGGTAAGGGAGCTGTATGAGTCCCCTAAGAAGTGGAGCATAATAGGCAGTATATCCTCTTTTCGTTCTGCGAGAGTCGGCACGTGTACGGTTATCACGTTGAGCCTGTAAAAAAGATCCTTTCTGAAGTTGCCCTTCTTCACCTCTTCAGTCAGGTTTTTGTTAGTGGCGGAAATGACCCTGGTGTCCACGTAGATGGGGGAATCGCCGCCTATTCTCATTATCTGTTTCTCCTGAAGGACCCTGAGAAGAGAAAGCTGCATTTGGAAGGATATATCCCCTATCTCATCGAGGAAAATAGTTCCCCCCGCGGCCTGCTCGAAAAGTCCGATTTTGCCGGTTTTTCTTGCTCCGGTGAACGCGCCGCTCTCGTATCCGAACAGCTCTGATTCCAGAAGAGTCTCAGGCAGAGCCGCACAGTTTATGGCGACAAAAGGGGCGTCTGTGCGCTGAGAATAATTGTGGATGGATTGAGCCAGAAGCTCCTTTCCCGTACCGCTTTCACCGGTAATGAGGATAGTGTGGTCGGTGCGGGCGGCGGTTTTAGCAGTGGAAATGCACTCCGCCATCGCTTCCGAGCCGTGGACTATGTTGGAGAAGCGGTATTTCGCTTTCGGTTTTCGATTTTCAGGTTTATTCCCGGGCGTCTGAGATACGTTTCCCTTCTCCTCTCCGCTTCGCAAAGTGATAAAATATCCGAGAATCTCATCCATTACTGAGATAGGCTCCTTCTCTACGGAATATTTCTTTCCGTTCATTACAACGGCGGATCTCTCCTTTGAATCTAGGTTGATAGACGAAAAACCCTCCATATCCCTGAGATTTATTCGGGCGCCTTTATCCGCTTTCACGGCGGGGTTAGCGCGATTATACGGAGAAAAGATATCGATCTCCGCCTTTTCGTTGGAAGAAATTATATTGTACTGATCGTCGGTCAGCAAAGTGGCAGAACCTGAAAGATTCAGCAGCTTATCGAAGGCCTTGCTCCTCAGATAACTGTTAAGGTAGATGTCATGAAGACCTATGCTGGTATCGAAGTACCTCTTAATGTGTCTTATAAGATTCTTATGTACATTATCTATGTGGATAGACAGGATATCCATCAGCCGGATGAGAGTGTGAGAGGAAACCTCTCTGGGGCCGATATCTATGAGCCTTTCTATGAAGGGCGGTACCAGCTGAGCTTCTCCCGGCGTCAAAGCGACGGTAAACCCGGAATAGGCGTCGGAATCCCCAACGTCAGGATTAAAAGGAAAGAAGTTCAAGTGGTTCATCCTGAAACTGTAGAGATTGTAAATGAGTTCTACAGACGTCTTGTAGCTGTCGCTGACAACCAGCACATCAGTGTCCGGCGGAAGCTGGTTAAGCTCCTCTATCCTGTTACTGTTTATTTCCCGGGAAAGTATTGCGAGAGTATTAAAACTGTCGAGATGACCCTTAGCGGGCTGGATTGCAGAGCTGTCGCTTACCAGGTATGCGTCTGCATAGATCTTGAAGTCGTCAGGGAGTTCATTGAGAAAATAGTTTTCTACAAAAGCATAATCGCGAAAAACGTCCTCTATGGTGTTGGCGACAAAGCGCACAAGGCCAATATCGTTTCGCGATTCATAGATGACAGCGATTTTCTTCATTACGTTGTTCCTTCCGAGCAAACCAATATTATGATATTGTCAATTATACCAAAAAGTTTGGGGAACTTAAAGAGAAGAGTATGTGAAATATGGGGTTTTAATTGGGTTTTATGTTCACAATCGACATAAAACCCAATTGTCTCGGGAAAAACTCGCCTGCCTAAAAAGAGGCAGGCGAGGTCGATGAAAAAAAGAATTTATATATTTACATATTTGTATAAAAAACGGATATGAGTTATTCCACTCTCTGGTATATTCTGGTGTAACACCTTACCGCCCAGGCCCGGCCGTCTCTGATGTAGAACTCCATGGTGGTCTGCTGAGTGTCAGGATCCGCTTCAGTTCTGGCGCTGAACAGGGTTCCGCCGCAGTAATGAAGGTTCAGAGGGGAATCGAGATAATTCGCCTTCACATTGCCGTCTTCGTCAGCTGTAACTATGCAGTAAGAAGGATTGCCCTCCCTGCTTATATAGGTTCCCGTGATCATCTCGGGAGCGCTGAACTTGCAGCCGTTGGGAATCGCCCAATAATGCTTGGTCTTAAGAGGAAGACCTAATATCATGTTATAGCATGCCCACACGAAGGGTTCGGCAGACACCTCTCCCCGGTTGCAGAGAGCAACCATGGAATAACCCGCCTTTCCCGGTTCCTCCTTTATGAGACCGCCGTTGGTGGATACGCCGTGGAGGCCGCCGCTATGCTCGCAGAGGACTCTTCCCTCCTTTATTCTCTTATTAAGACCGAAGCAGTAGAAAGGTCTCGCCGTTTCGGGAAACTCGCGGCCTATGAGGATTTCAACCGCTTCCGCCGGGATAATCTGTTTTCCTTCGAATTTTCCGCCCTGAGCCAGCATGAGATAATATTTGGTCATATCCCGGGCCGTGGACTTAACACAAGCGCAGCCGCGGTACGGAGGAAGGATGGACCAGTTTGTGTCGGAATACAGCTCGCCGTTTTCGTTAACCTCGAACAGCTCGGTGATATTTCCGTCAGCGCCCAGCTTTACGGCTTGGGAGCCGTCTAAGTCCAGGACAGATCGGGTCATTCCCAAAGGCTTGAATATCCTTTCATCCAGGAATTCTTCCAGGGTCGTGCCGGAGGCCTGATCGACGACGTAGGATAAGATAGCGTAGGCCTCGTTGGAATAGCTCATATATTCCCCCGGAGCGCCCAGAGGCTCGTAAGCTCCGCTGTTTGCGATAAAGTCAATAATGTCCTCAATAGTGTCCATCTTATTAGGTGCGGATTCCTTAAGCTTTCTGGAATACTCGCTGTCTCTTTCAGTCGAGTTCATCACTATGGACCATTCCAGAGGAGGGATAGGCGGTATGCCGGCGGTGTGCATGGCCAGATGTCTTAAAGTGACACATTCCTTAGGCGTTCCCGGGATTCTGAAATCGGGGAAGTACTTTATAACCGGGTCAGAGAAGTCCAGCTTTCCCTCGGCTTGAAGTATGGCGCATGCAAGAGTTGTCATGGATTTGCTCATTGAAGCGATACCGTAAATGCTGTCTGAGTTTGCAGGATTGGTTTTAGCCATATCCGTATAGCCGTAGCCCTTCTCAAAGATTATACCTTCGGGACCGCGGACGCATACTGCGACGCTGGGATAGCCCTTCTCCCTGAATAGTTCTCCCAGGTGTTTATCAAGTGCTGTAGTGTCAAACATGTTTAACCTCCTAAAGTGTGTAATCGTCCTTCCGTATTGTCTACAGAATAAAGACCGTCTGTGAGATTTGTATGCAAATTACGTGACAAAATAATAACCAAATATATGAGATCGGGTTCTCATATATTTGGCATGAGACTTGCGATTATGAAAAGAGGTCGACTAGACCGTGCGCGAACACTGCCGCGCTGATACATATTTTTCAAATCTGAAAGAGAGGAGTTGTATTCTCGAATGAGAAATTATGTCTTGAAAAAACTCGGACTCGGCGTAATCCTGCTGATCTGTGTATCATTCCTGGTATTCTGCATGATTTATCTCATGCCGGGAGACCCTGTCACCATCATGGCAGGACCGTTAGTCAAGGTCGAGAATCTTGAAAGTCTCAGGCAGCAGTACGGACTGGACAAACCTTTGCTCGTTCAGTATTTCAACTGGGTAGCAGGAATTTTACAGGGAGACTTCGGTCTTTCCTACAAATACCGTGTTTCTGTTTGGAGCATGGTTAGCACACGCATACCCATCAGCTTGAGGCTCACCCTTATAACCATGGTAATCCACTACGCCATTTCGGTTCCCCTCGGACTTTACTGTGCGTTTAAGAAGGACAAGGCTTTTGACAGAATCACGGTTAACGCGTCCCTTTTTATGACAGCTGTTCCGTCATTCTGGCTTTCCATACTGCTGATGCTGACATTCGCAGTAGGACTGGGAGTCCTCCCGCTTAGCGGATTCGAAACCTGGCAGCACTATGTTCTTCCTATCACTGCCGGTGTAATCGGAGGTCTTGCGTCCACTATCAGGCTCACTAGGGCTGAGGCTCTCGACGTGCTCAAAGAAAAATACGTTACCACTGCTTATGCGAAGGGACTTCCCGAAAGGCGGGTTCTTACGAGACACGTGCTCAGGAATTCACTTATTGTAATAACTGTAGGCGTGTTCATGTCCCTGCCTTGGACTATATCCGGATACATGATCATCGAGAATATTTTCGGTATACCGGGAATGGGCAGTCTCATGCTTACATCTATAATCCAACAGGATTTCAACGTAGTACAGGCAATTATACTCATCATCACGGTACTCACTGTTGTATGTAATATTTTAAGTGACATCGTATTGGGACTGCTCGATCCGAGGATCAGAATATCCGTAACAGGGGGTGACAAGTAGTGAATCAAAGTCCGTTAAAGGAATTCTTAACATCTTTTTATAAAAACGTAAACTTTCTGATAGGGCTCGTAATGGTTTTGAGCATTGTCATCTTAGCGATATTCGCAGATGTCATAGCCCCGTACGAGTACGACGCAGCCAGTACGGAGACCGTATTGCTTTCGCCCAGTTTAGAACACCTCTTCGGAACGGATTATATGGGACGAGATGTGTTCAGCCGTATAGTGTACGGTACAAGGATTACCCTTCAGGTTGCCGTTATAGGAGCAGGGCTCCAGATCGTAGTCGGAGTTACCCTGGGTCTTCTCGCCGGATACTTCGGAGGAGCTGTCGATAAAGGGCTCACCTTTATCGCTGATCTGACCTACTGCATTCCGGGCCTTATCATGGCGCTGGCAGTAGTGACGATTATCGGCTCAGGCCTTGTCAACGCTATAATCGCCATTTCTATAGTAAACTGGGCGAGCTACACGAGGATAGTTCGAGCGAAGACTATGTCGCTAAAGAACCAGGCGTTCGTTGAAACGGGTATAGCCTTCGGTGAATCGTCGAGAGCTATAATGTTCAGATATATACTTCCCAATATAGTTCCTATAATCATAGTAACCGTCTCCATGAGTCTTCCGGGGACTATCATGTCGACCACGACCCTCAGCTTTTTAGGAGTAGGTTCAATGCCTCCTTCACCTGACTGGGGACTCATGGTATCAGAGGGTATCAAATATATTTCGAGAGGTCCTTGGCTCTGTATCTTCCCCGGTCTCGCTCTGGTATATACGGTATTCGGTTTTAATCTTTTGGGCGAAGGCCTGAGAGACCTTCTTGATGTAAAGATGAAATCACAGTAAGGAGGCCGTAAACATGGGAGATAAATTGATAAAAGTAGAAAACCTTTGTGTGGACTACAAGGTAAAGGATGGTTATCTGTCCGCCGTAAGCGATGTCAGCTTTGAGATAAGAAAAGGGGAGATCCTCGCCGTAGTGGGAGAATCCGGATGCGGAAAATCCACCGTAGCTCATACGGTATTGAAGCTCCTTGCGGGAGATAATGCGAAGGTTAGCGGAGAGATCATATTCGACGGCAAGAACTTGCTGGAGATGGAGAAAAAAGAGATAGAAAAAATAAGAGGCTATGATATAGGCATGATTTTCCAGAATCCTCTGGACTCCCTGAACCCGGTGTACACTACCGGATGGCAGGTGGCTGAAGGAATACAGCTGGACAACGTGTCTAAAGAGGAGGCTTGGAAGAGAGTTATAGAGCTCTATAAGGACGTAAAGATGCCTGACGCCGAAAAGCGTGCAAAGAGCTTTCCCCACGAGCTGTCGGGAGGAATGAGACAGCGCGTTATGATCGCCATGATGCTGTCCAGACAGCCGCAGCTCCTCATAGCCGACGAGCCTACGACGGCGCTGGACGTTACCATCGAGGCTCAGATACTGAGGATCATTAAAGCTCTCAGAGACGATTACGATACGGCGGTAATGCTGATAACTCATAACTTCGGACTCGTAGCCGAGGTAGCCGATTACGTGGTAGTAATGTACGCCGGAAAGGTAGTAGAGACGGGAAGTGTGTTCGACATATTCGATAAGCCGATGCATCCGTATTCTTCCCTTCTTATGAAGGCTCTTCCGAGGATAAAGAAATCGGAAGGACGACTTCAGACTATCGATGGAAACGTACCTCGCATCACAGAGGAATTCAAGGGATGTCGTTTTGCTAACAGATGCCCTTATGCCACAGAGAGATGTGAGAAGGAGGAACCACCTCTTGTACAGGTGTCAGACACACATTCCTACAGCTGTTTCAGGGAAGGTGGTGATAAGTAATGAAAGAGAATACTGTAAGAGAGACGCACACACACAGCCCGGAAAACGTAATAGAACTGGATCACGTTAAAAAGTATTTCACAGTAAATATGGGCGGCCTTATGAAGAAGCAGTATGTAAAGGCTGTAGATGACGTAACCCTTAATATAAAATCGGGAGAAATCGTCGGACTTGTAGGCGAATCCGGAAGCGGGAAGACTACTCTGGCCAGGGTAATATTGAGCCTCACGAAGCCTACGGACAGCAGCGTTATCTTCAATGGCATTAACCTCTCTCGCGCCACGAAGAAGGAAATGAATAAACTCCGTACCGAGGTTGCCGTGGTGTTCCAGGATCCCGCTTCCAATCTTAATCCGAGAGAGACGGTGGAGAGCTCCATCATGAGACCTCTCATCATACACGGTGTGAAAAAGAGCGAGGCGAAGGAAAGAGCCAGAAAGTCTCTTGAGATGGTAAAGATGGATGAAAGGTATCTGTACAGCTATCCTCATCAGCTTTCCGGAGGACAGCTCCAGAGAATAGCCATAGCGAGAGCCTTGGTACTGAACCCTAAGGTGATGATTCTGGACGAGCCGACTTCGGCTCTGGACATTTCGGTACAGGCACAGGTGCTGAACCTGCTGTTGGATCTCCAGGAGGAGATGAACCTTACTTATCTGATCATCACTCACGACCTTAACGTAATCAGATACATAAGCGATAAGATCGCCGTTATGTATCTTGGAAAGCTGGTAGAGTACGGACCTACCGAAGAAGTAATAGAAAATCCAAAGCACCCGTACACCAGAGGACTTATGTCGGCGTCGCCGATCCTGAATCCTCACGACAGGGATAAGGAGAAGTATATAATGGGCGGAGAGCCGGGAAGTCTGATAAACCTTCCGGAAGGATGCAACTTCAACCCGAGGTGCCCTTATGCGGGAGAAAGGTGTAGACAGGAAAGTCCGGACAACGTTTATCTTTCCGACGATCATCAGATAATGTGCTTCATGTACGATGGGAAGGGCGTAGGAGAAAAGATAGACGCAGGAGAAGAGGTATCAACGGAATAGAAGGATTCCGCGGATATATTTGACATTTAAGTATAGGAGGAAGACAAATGAAAAGGAAGAAATTTGCGGCCATTCTCATGATCGCAGTCATGCTGCTGTCATTAGGCCTGA
>CAYTYN010000014.1:0-31906 GCA_964442135.1 uncultured Oscillospiraceae bacterium | reverse complement strand
CGCCGATGATACCTGGCGGGAGACTGCCCGGGAAAGCAGGACGTTGCCGGTTTCTTCTAATACGGCTCCATGGTCAAGCGGTCAAGACACCGCCCTTTCACGGCGGTAACCCGAGTTCGATTCTCGGTGGAGTCACCAAGCCAGCCGCCAGTATCATCAGATATTGGTGGTATTTTAAACTCCATATTTGCGCGATTGGCGGAATTGGCAGACGCACTAGATTTAGGTTCTAGCGGGAGACCGTAGGGGTTCAAGTCCCTTATCGCGCACCATGTAAAATGAGATAACAAAGGGTGTCTCATTTTTCTTTTTTCAAATCGCTAAAATTCTCCGTCACCTTAAAAACGTGTTGCTTGGATAATAGAGGCTGGAACTGTATATCTAGAAAATCCCGGGCGCCTAGCCCAAAACCCGGGATAAATTTTCTCTGAAAAATTCTTTTATAAACAGATTCATCTCCATGTAGTATTTGTTATCACCATTCGAACATATGAGATAGCCCATTTCGAATCCGGGGTAGGTTTCAAGGGGCCGGGCGGCGTCCTTCAATATGAGCCGGGAATCCAGGTAGGTGAGATTCCGCTTCTTCTCGCAGGGGAAGACCACCTCGACGGAGCGGTTCTTCTTAACGGCGTTTACGGAGTAAGGTGTCTCCAATGTGGGAAAGGATATGTAATCTCTTGACTTATCCAGAATGCCGTTGACCGTAAGAGCTCTTCCGGACAGGCGGCAGCCCTTTACGAACCCTCCCTCCACAGGAAATCCGCTGCAGAACATGGCTCTGTGAATGTCGGTGCTTCTTATGATGGGAAGAAGCTTGTAAAGCTGCCTTATATCGTCTGCGTTGTGAAGAAGGAGCTTATCTCTTAAGGCAAAGCTTCCCGTGTTCATGTATTTTTCGAACAGCTTTACGCTTTCAAATCCTGATATATCGTCTGTGCGCTCGCGGGATATGCCTAAAAAAGCTTCCGAGTCCTTCTGCCTAAGTCCCGGCAGCATGTCTCCGAGGGAAGAATAGCTTCTCAGGAGAAGATAGACGTCCAAGTTAAACCTTTCGGGCACGGATATCCCGCAGGCCTCCGCCCGCTTTGTGAGAAAGGGCATGTCGAAGCTTCTGCCGTTATACGTAACTATTACGTCCGCGTCATTCAATATGGACAGGGTCTCCTCGATGACAAGCCTTTCCTCAAAGAGGTTTTCTGCCAGCAGCTGAGTGAAGCGGGCCTGTCCCCGGGAGGCGGTGATAATCCCTGACAGGATCAGCTTAGAACCTTGGGGGCTGAGCCCGGTCGTCTCTATGTCAAAGATCGCAAGATTTTTATCCTCGAAGTACATGTCGAAGAACCTACCGGGTGAAGGCAGATATTTTATTTCATCTGTTACTTTAAACACGATCTCATTCCTTTCGAAAAAGCCTGCCTTAAAACAAAACAGACTGCAGGGGAGCAGTCTGTTTTGTTCAAAAGGGGTATTGGGATTAGAGATTAATGAGGTTATCAGGGGGATAACCACGGTCTTATTATAACAAATGAGAATCAAAAATCAATAGGTTTTTGACAATTTTGCGAACAGATTTTGTTATTTTTGCATAAATGATGTGATATAATGGTCAAGGAGGATAATCATATGGTATATGAGGAAAAGACGCTTAAGAGCGAGAGAATATACGAGGGGCATATTCTAAACCTGAGAAAAGACACGGTGACGGTTATAAACGGGGTGTCCCAGAGAGAGATAGTGGAGCACAGCGGAGGAGCGGTGATCATCGCCGTAAAGGACGACGGAAGGGTCGTAATGGTGCGTCAGTACAGGAAGGGCGCGAATCGAGTCATGCTGGAGGTTCCGGCCGGGAAGAGAGACGGAGGGGAAGACCCCGAGGAGACGGCGAGACGGGAGCTTAGGGAGGAAACGGGATATACCGCCGGCTCTATTAGATTCATGGCCAGGATGTACACCAGTCCCGGATACACAGAGGAGGTTCTGCACATCTATCTCGCTACGGAGCTTACTCCGGGGGAAACGGATTTTGACGAAAATGAAGCCATAGACGTAGAAGAAATGCCTTTAAATGAGGCGGTCGATATGATCCTTTCGGGAGAGATCCAGGATGGAAAGACACAGGCAGCTGTCCTCATGGCGAAGAGCGTCCTGGAAAGGGAAAAAGACGGGGAGAGATAGCCATGGATATAGAACGCTTTATAGATTACCTGAGGGAAGAGCGAAAGGTATCCCGAAATACAGCTGATGCCTATGAGCGGGATATGAAGTACTTTGAAAGGTTTTTAAACTCCAGAGGTGTCACAAGGGCGGAGGATGCGACGGGAGCAGACGTTTCAGCCTTTGTTTCCGTCCTGAGAGAGCAAGGCAGGTCGGATTCCACTGTGAACAGGAGGATATCCTCGGTCAGGTCGTATTATAAATATCTTTCGACAAAGGGAATCATAACAGTAAATCCGGCGGCGGATATAAGAACCGCCAGGGTGAAGAGAAATGACATAGAATTTTTAACTTTGACCGAGGTGGAAAAGCTTTTGGACCAGCCTGACGGAACGGTCAAAGGGATCAGGGACAAGGCTCTTCTGGAGCTTATGTACGCTACCGGCGTCAAGGTCAGCGAGGTAATAGAACTGAAGCTTTCAGACGTTAATCTGCGCATGGGCTTTATAACCTTAAACGGGGACCACGGCAAGGCCAGGATAGTTCCGGTGGGAAAGCCGGCTAGAGACGCGTTGAGCGCCTATATATCTGTGAGCCGGAAGGCTTTCATGGAGGGAAAGGACCCAGAAGCTCCCGACGGATATCTGTTCGTCAACTACATGGGAGGACAGCTGACCAGACAGGGGTGCTGGAAGATACTCAGTCAGTACGGCAAGGCGGCAGGCTTGGGGAACAAGATATCCCCTCACATACTCAGAACATCCTTTGCGGTGCATATGGTTCAGAACGGAGCAGACCTGAAGACTCTCCAGGAGCTCATGGGTCATGAGGACGTGACGGCGATGAAGGTTTACTTTTCTCTGACGAAAAACAGGATAAAGGACGTATACGACAGAACTCATCCGCGGGCATAGAAACGTAAGGCCGGTTAACATTGAATCGGCCTCTTTTTTATGTTAGAATGAGATGGCGAGGTTATACGGAAAAAAGAGAGCATCGGATGAAATTATTTTACAGCAAGAATTTCAGGATATTTATACTGGTAGTACTGGACATATTGTGCGTTACCGTTGCAGCATTGGGGGCATTGATGCTGCGTTTTGACATGTCCCTGAATTCTATCGGAGAGATCTATCTGGAAAGGATGTTGAGGAGCCTGCCGGTATACTTCATCCTTACGGTGGCGGTAATGCTGCTGCTGAAGCTGTATAACAGAGTATGGACTTATGCCTCGACCAACGAGCTTTACGCCATCATCAATGCTTCCATATTCATCGAGGTGGGCATAATGGCTTACCACGTCTTTTCCGGAAGCAATATGCCCAGAAGCTATTATCCTCTCAGCTGGGGGATAATGACGGCCCTTTTCATCTGTGTGAGATTTTCCAAGGCTTTTCTGAAATCCATGAAGGGCAGCGGAAAGAGGAACATAACCAACAGGATAATGGTCATAGGCGCAGGCTCGGCCGCCACGGTGCTCATAAGAGAGCTGAGGGGACGTGATTCAGGGTCACAGATAATCTGCGCCATAGACGATAATCCCAATAAAAAGAATAAATACATACAGGGAGTTCCCATAGTGGGAACCAGACACGACATAGAAAGAAAAGCGAGGAAATACGGCGCTGACGAGATAATAATCGCCATGCCTTCTGCTGATTTAAACTCCCTCAGAGATATAATCAGGCTCTGTCAGGAGACGAAGCTGCCGGTGAGAATCCTTCCTGCCGTAACTAAAAACCTGACCATGACCTCTTTGTACGGAGAGCTGAGGCCTGTCAGCTATGAAGATCTCTTAGGGAGAGATCCGGTGAAGGTGGATCAGGAGGGTCTGGAAGATTTTATACGGGGTAAAGCTGTCCTCATCACAGGTGGGGGAGGCTCCATAGGCTCTGAGCTATGCCGCCAGATCGTGGCCTATAAGCCTGAAAAGCTGATCATATTCGATATATACGAGAACAACGCCTACGACATACAGATGGAGCTGGAAAGGCATTTTCCGGACGTGAATATTTCCACCCTCATAGGGTCGGTGCGGGATAAGGGAAGATTGGAGGCTGTGTTTAAGAAATACAGACCTGATCTGGTATACCATGCCGCCGCCCATAAGCACGTTCCCCTTATGGAAAAATCACCTAACGAGGCCATAAAGAACAACTGCCTGGGGACGCTGAACGCAGCGGAGCTGGCCGATAAGTATGATGCGGATAATTTCGTCCTCATATCTACCGACAAAGCCGTAAGACCTACTAACATTATGGGAGCCACCAAGAGAATCTGCGAGATGATAGTTCAGACCTATGCCGGAAAATCCAATCACACCAGATTTGCCGCCGTAAGGTTCGGCAACGTCCTGGGCAGCAACGGCTCAGTCATACCGCTCTTTCAGAAACAGATATCCGAGGGAGGCCCCGTAACGGTTACCCATAAGGAGATAACCAGATTTTTCATGACCATACCGGAGGCGGTAGCTCTGGTCCTTCAGTCCAGTCTTTACGCCAAAGGCGGGGAGATATTCGTTTTGGATATGGGAAAGCCGGTCAGAATATATGAGCTGGCGGAAAATCTCATAAGGCTTCAGGGTCTCAGGCCGGGAGTGGACATAAAGATTCAGGTCACAGGTCTCAGGCCGGGGGAAAAGCTTTACGAGGAGGCCCTCATGGACGAGGAGGGCCTGGATAAGACGGATAACAGGATGATATACAGAGGCAAGCCTCCGAAGATAGACGAGAAGCGGTTCATGAGCAGGCTTGACGCCCTCATAAGGGCCAGCTTCGAAAACGGATATCACATTAAGGAGCTGGCCGAAGAGGTCTGCGACACCTATACCATAACCGATAATTAGATAAGACATGGGGAGGTTAAGATATGGGAGGAATCCGTATGAAGAAGGATTTTGCGCCTTTCGACGAGAGGATATGGCTCAGCTCTCCGACTATGCACGGACCGGAGCTTGAATATATGAAGAAAGCCTTTGATACTAACTGGATGTCCACCGTCGGAGAGAATATAGACATGATTGAGAAGCAGGTCTGCGAGATAACAGGCCGCAGATACGGGGTGGCTCTTTCATCGGGAACCTCAGCCCTCCACATGGCGGTAAAGCTGGCGGGGGTGGAGAGAGGGGAAAGGGTATTCTGCACGGATATGACCTTTTCCGCCACGGTGAATCCTGTGGTATACGAGGGGGGAATCCCCGTCTTCATAGATACTGAATACGATACATGGAACATGGATCCCAAAGCCTTGGAAAGAGCTTTCTCTGTTTATCCTGACGTAAGGGTGGTGGTGCTGGCTCACCTGTACGGCACTCCTGCTAAAACAGACGAGATTAAGAGGATATGCAGGAATCACGGGGCTTTGCTCATAGAGGATGCTGCGGAGTCCTTCGGAGCCTTATACAAAGGAGCCCAGACGGGAAGCCTGGGGGATATCAGCGTCATTTCATTTAACGGAAATAAAATAATCACCGGATCCTCCGGAGGGATTTTGCTTACGGACTCTGAGAAAGAGGCTGAAAAGGTGCGGAAGTGGTCGGCCCAATCAAGGGAAAATGCGCCATGGTACCAGCATGAGGAGATAGGATATAACTACAGGATGAGCAATGTGATCGCAGGAGTAGTAAGGGGCCAGCTGCCCTACCTTCAGGAGCACATAGACGGGAAGAAGGCTATTTATGAAAGATATGCCGAAGGCTTTAGCGATCTTCCCGTCAGAATGAATCCCTTTGAAGGGAAGTATTCTCAGCCTAACTACTGGCTGTCCTGTATGATAATAGAGGAAGAGGCTATGAGCCTTCAGAACAGAGGAGATCTTACGGCCGGGTTTGCGGCGTCTTCCGGTAAAAGCTGTCCTGCGGAAATACTGGAGGCCTTGTTGAATTCCAACGCAGAGGGCCGCCCTGTATGGAAGCCGATGCACATGCAGCCTGTCTTCGCTGAAGACAGCTTCATAACCTCTTCGGACGGAAGGGATGCGGGGGCGGATATCTTCAGAAGGGGGCTGTGTCTGCCCAGCGATAACAAGATGACAGAGGAGCAGCAGGATAAGGTTATAGAGATAGTGAAAAGCTGCTTTTTGTAGAGACCGGCAGTGATTATGAAAGTATTACACATAAACTGTAACTACATAGGAACCACTCTTCATCAGCTTATGATCGAGGAGCTGGATAAAAGGGAAATTGAAAACCAGATTTTCGTTCCCACGTACGATAAGGGCCTTTCGGTCATAGAACCGAGAGCAAACGTGACTGTATCTCAGTGCTTTTCGAAAAACGACAGACTGATCTTCGGCTATAAGCAGAGCAAAATCATCAGAGCCATCGAGGAGAATTACGACGTAGGGGCTTTCGACCTGATTCACGGATATACTCTTTTTACCGACGGAAATGCGGCCATGAGGCTGTCTGAAAAGTACGGAGTTCCCTATGTGGTAGCGGTTCGCAACACTGATGTGAACGCCTTTTTCCGAAGAAGAAGACTGCTGAGAAAAAAAGGCATAGATATACTGCTGTCGTCAGAACGGAGCTTTTTTCTTTCCCCTTCCTATGAAAAAAAGGTTTTGGAACAGTACGTCCCTGATGAATACAGGGAAGAGATCAGAGGTAAGGGGGAAATCGTTCCCAACGGCATAGATGATTTCTGGCTCCGAAACGTGTACAGAGAGAGAAACTACGAGGAGATCGGGGAGAGACTGAAGGACAAAAGGCTCAGGCTCATATTCGCCGGAGGAATCGATAAAAACAAAAACATTGTTTCGACGTGCAAAGCCGTAGATCTGCTCCGAAAAGAAGGGTGGACGGTGGAGCTTACCGTAGTGGGTAAAATTCGAGACGAGAGGGAATACGAAAGGATAAAGGATTATGTACGGTATATTCCCCGGCAGCCTAAGGAAAAGCTTATGGACTTATACCGATCCGCGGATATCTTCGCGATGCCTTCCATCTTCGAATCCTTCGGACTGGTGTACGCTGAGGCGATGAGTCAGGGGCTTCCGGTGCTCTATTCCAAAGGGCAGGGATTCGACGAGCAGTTTTCGGAGGGAGAAGTGGGATTTCACGTATCCGGCACAGATGGGGAGGACATTGCTGATAAAATTAAATCAGCAGTCCGAGACTATGAGAGTATCAGCAGACGGGCTACGGAACGTGTGCATCGGTTCAGCTGGGAAAGGATATGCGGGGAATACTATAGGATATATCAGGAAATTGCAGGCAGAAAATAACAGGTGTAATCATTTCGGGAGATATAAGTTGACAGAGAAAAAGAGAAAAGGCATATACGAGAGATTTATAAAGAGGCTGATGGATATAGTAGTTTCAGCTGCATCCATAGTATGTATGAGCCCGTGTTATCTGGTCATAGCCGTAATGGTCAGGGTGAAGATGGGAAGTCCTGTCATCTTCGAGCAGGAGAGGCCGGGAAAGGACGAGAAGATCTTTAAGATGTATAAGTTTCGGACCATGAATAACGCCAGAGATATTTCCGGAGAATTGCTGCCCGATACGGCACGGCTCACAGACCTTGGAAGACTTCTGAGAAGCTCCAGTCTCGACGAGCTTCCGGAGCTTTTCAACATCCTTAAAGGAGATATGAGTCTGGTGGGGCCCAGACCGCTGTTAGTGGAGTATCTGCCTTATTACACTGATGAGGAAAGACAACGGCACGACGTAAGGCCGGGTCTTACAGGTCTGGCTCAGATTAACGGCAGAAATGCCATATCCTGGGAGGAAAGGTTCAGATACGATTTAGAGTATGTGAATAACATAACCTTTATAAACGACGTGAAGATCTTATGGAGGACTTTTTTCAAGGTCGCCAGGCAGGAGGATATATGTCAGGATCAGGAGGCTTCGTTAAGTCTGCACATAGAGAGAAAGGGCCGGGAAAATGAACATTACAGGAAATAGGGTGTACCTTAGAGCCATGGAAATATCGGACATGGAGCTATACAGAGCTGATATTAACAGACCGGAAACAGAAGGCGCTATAGTAGGCTGGAGCTATCCTGTATCTTCAAGACAGCAGGAGCTCTGGTTCGAGAGAGCCTCAGGAGACAGAGCCAATCAGAGATTTACCATAGTGAATATGGAGACAGAGGAGCCTGTGGGAATGATAAGCCTGGTTAACATAGATATGAAAAACGGGGTCGCCTACAACGGGATAAGGATGTTCGGCGACGGCAACAAAGGGCGTGGATACGGCACGGATGCCTTACTCGCCTTGATGGATTACGCCTTTAACCAGCTTAGACTAAATCGATTGGAAGCAGATATTTTAGAGAGCAATAAGCCTTCTCAGGGTCTTTATAAAAAGTGCGGCTGGGAAGTGGAAGGACTTAAGAGAGAAGCCGTCTATAAGAACGGCGGATTCGTTAACCAGCTTCACCTGGGGATTCTTAAGGCGGATTATGAGAAGATCAAGGACGAAAATAGGTGAAATAGGGGGGTAGCTTCTGGGAAACGGAAGGCGGAGGAAAAGGCATTCATATAATAGAGGGCTGCAGTCCGGCGCCGGTGTTTTCCCTTCCAGGAAGAACCTCTCTCTATCAGATCACGGAGGATATATGTTCTAAATTCGGTCTGAAAACGGCGCCTCTTCCTTCCTACTGCTGTGACACCGTAATAGAACCCTTTCTGCGGGCAGGGGCGGAGGTCAGGTTTTATCCTGTGAAAGCAACCAAATCAGGTATCAAAGCCTATTTAGACACTTTAAACGGCGCCGACGCAGTGCTTACCATGGGTTGGTTCGGCTTCGGCGTAGAGGAAAGAAACAGTCTGGAGAGAGAGGTAAGAGATAGGTTTAGAGGCTCTGTTATCATAAGAGATGTGACCCACACTTTGTTTACCGAAAGAGAGGTTGGGGGGGGAGAATGCGACTACGCCTTCGCCAGCCTGCGAAAGCGGACGGGTTTTTTCGGGTGCAGGGCCATACTGAGATCCCCTGAAGCCATGGCTTCCCATAGAGATGATAACGTCAGGTATGGGGAAAAGACGGAGAAGGCCGCCCGGATGAAGAAGTCCTTTATGGCGGGAGGCTCTTCGGATAAGGCGGAGATGCTGAGGCTTTTTTCAGAGCCTGAGGATATCTTAGATGAGGATTACGGGGGATACGGTCCCCTTAAGAGAGATTTAACGGCTTTAAAGGGGCTGGATGAAAGGTATATTTCATCGAGACGAAGGAGGAATTACAGTATCCTATATGATAACAGAAGTATTTTAGAGGCTAAGGGAATTATCCCTTTGACAGGGCCGCTGAATGAGGAGGTACCCCTTTTTCTTCCCGTGCTTTTGAAAGACGCCGAGGAGAGAAGAAGGCTTAGGCTTTATCTGATTGAAAACCGCGTGTTTTGTCCGGTTCACTGGCATATTTCCCATGTCCACACCTTAGGGAATGAGGAGAGAGAAATTTACGACAGAGAGCTTTCCATAGTATGCGACCAGCGTTATGACGCCGAGGATATGGAGAGGATCCTTTATCTCGTAGAAAAGTATTGAGGAACGTACAGGTGGCTATAAGAATATTTACGATGGAAAACAGAAGAGAATGGGATGAGACGGTGAGATCGTTCTCGGATTTTGACGTCTACTATTTAAGCGGCTATCTGAGAGGACTTCAGCTTCACGGAGACGGGGAGCCTCTGCTTTTCTATTACGAAGCCGAGGACGGAAGCTGCAGAGGCATGAACGCCGTAATGAAGAGAAGCATAGGGGAAGCGGCTGAGTTCAGAGAGCTTGAAGCTGCCGCGGCTCTCTATGATCTTTCCACTCCGTACGGCTACGGTGGATGGCTGTTGGAGGGAGACATGCCGAAGGGCTTTGAGGAGGAGTACAGAGGATTTTGCCGGAAAGAAAAAATAGTTTCAGAGTTTGTACGGTTCAACCCTATGACGGATAATGCCGCCCCATGCAGAGGGCTTTACAATATTTCAGACCTGGGGAGGACGGTGTATATCGACCTTAGGAACGAGGAATACGCATGGGCCGGCTTTTCGTCAAAAAACAGAAACCACATAAGGAAGGCGGCTAAAGAGGGAATAAGGGCAGGATCGACGAGGAAACCTGACATAATAGACGGGTTCATGGAAATATATGAGGATACCATGGTCAGGGACGGAGCTGCGGATTATTACTACTTTCAGAGGAGCTACTACGAAAGCCTTTTGAAGGATATAGGAGAAGGCTGCAGATTTTTTTATGCTGAAAAGGACGGTAAGATAATCGCGGCTGCCATAATTCTGATGGCAGGAAGGAGGATGCACTATCACCTTTCCGCTTCCCTAAAGGAATACCGTAAGCTGGCGCCGACTAACCTTCTTCTTTGGGAGGCGAGCCGGTTCGGCATAGAAAAAGGCTTTCAGTCCTTTCATCTGGGAGGGGGAGTAGGTTCCGCCGACGACAGCCTCTTTAAATTCAAAAAAGCCTTCAACAGAAACGACGATAAACAGTTTTCCGTAGGGAGAGCCGTATTCGATGAGGAGAAGTACGACATGCTGGTAAAGGCTCGCGGGGAAATAGGAAACCCGGGATTTTTCCCTGAGTACAGAGGTTGAAAATGGAGAGAAAAACGGTTTGGCTTTGGAACCACTATGCTACCAACATGTTCAGCGACAAAGGGGGCAGACATCACTGGTTCGGGAAGTTCTTAATGAAAAAAGGATATGACGTTAAAATTTTCTGCGCATCGACTATACATAACAGCGACCGGGAAGTGGATACGGGGGGAGAGCTTTTCAGAGCCGACGTTTCCGAGGGGATTGAGTACGTCTTCGTGAAAACCCCTCAGTATTCGGGAAGCGGAAAAGCCCGGATAAAGAACATGTACGCCTTCTACAAGGGCGCTAAGAAGGCGGCCCTTGAAATCGGGAAAAGAGACGGAAAGCCGATGGCTATAGTGGCATCGTCAGTTCATCCTCTAACCCTTATGGCAGGGGAGAGCACGGCGAAAAAACTGGACGTCCCGTGTATATGCGAGGTCAGGGATCTGTGGCCGGAGACGCTGGTTAGCTTGGGGATTGTGAAGAGAAAGTCCCCTGTGGCGAAGGTTATGTACGCAGGGGAGAAGAGGATATACCAAAAAGCCGACAAGCTGATATTTACCGTTCCCGGAGGAGCCGACTATCTCAAGGATCGGGGATGGGATAAGGGAATTGACCTTAAGGATGTGTATAATATCAACAACGGCGTAGACCTGGAAAGCTTCATATGGCAGAGAGATAACACGGTCTACGAGGATCCGGATTTAGACGGAGGCGGGTTCAAGGTATTATACACCGGAGCCGTAAGGATGGTGAATCAGGTCATGGATCTGGTAAAGGCCGGAGAGGTCTGCAAGGAAAGAGGATATGAGGATATAAAGTTTATAATAATCGGAGACGGCGATGACAGGACGGAAATTGCAGAGTATATAGAGGCAAAGGGCCTTGATAATATAGTACTGAAAGACAGAGTGGCGAGAACCTTTATTCCAAGCATACTGTCAAAAGGAGATATCAACGTTGTAACGGTAAGGGAAAGCGATATTTTCAGGTACGGGGTCAGCTGGAACAAGCTGTTTGAATACATGGCCAGCGGAAAACCGGTTATCGCCAACGAGGATATAAGCTATAACTTCATAGACGAGTACGGATTCGGAATCTGCAGGCGATTCAAGAACCGGGAGGAATTCGCCGATGAAATCATCAAGCTCTACGAGGACAGAGAAAAATACGGCGAAATGTCGAAAAACGCATTGAGAGCCGCTGAGGACTTTGACTATAAAAAACTTACAGACAGGCTGGAGGAGGTCATAAAAGAGGCCTTAGAGGACAGGCAAAACGGAAAGGTGTAGGATGAAGGATTTATTGCTGAAGAAAATAGAGGACAGAACCATACAGGTAGGGGTAGTAGGCTTGGGATATGTGGGTCTTCCTCTCGCCGTGGAAAAGGCTAAGGCTGGCTTTAAGACTATCGGCTTTGATGTGCAGAGGGAAAAGGTGGACATGGTTAACGCCGGAGAAAACTACATCGGCGATGTGGTAGATGACGACCTTAAGAAAATGGTGGAGGGCGGAGTGCTCCGCGCCACATCTGATTTCAGCTTTGTGAAGGACGTCGACTTTATAGCCATATGCGTTCCCACACCTTTGGACGAGCATCAGCAGCCTGACATAAGCTATGTAAGGACTTCTGCCGAAAACATAGCGAAGTATCTCACTGAGGGAACTATGGTGGTTTTAGAGTCGACCACCTATCCGGGGACTACAGAGGAGCTTCTGAGGCCGATTTTGGAATCCTCAGGACTTAAATGCGGTGAGGATTTCTACTTGGGATTTTCACCGGAAAGAGTGGATCCGGGCAATAAGAAGTATAATACGAAAAACACGCCGAAGGTGGTAGGAGGCATAGGGGACGACGCCGGAGAGGTCATCTCTTCCATGTACAGAGCTGTCTTGGAAGGAGATGTTTACGAGGTATCCTCTCCGGCGGTAGCAGAGATGGAGAAAATCTTGGAGAACACGTACAGAAACATAAACATCGGCCTCGCCAACGAGATGGCCATGCTCTGTCATAAGATGGGCATAGATTACTGGGAAGTAGTGGAGGCGGCTAAGACTAAACCCTACGGCTTTCAACCCTTTTATCCGGGTCCGGGAGTCGGCGGACACTGCATTCCTTTAGATCCCTACTATCTGTCGTGGAAGGCAAGGGAGTACGGATTTCACACATCCATGATAGAAAATTCAATGATGATAAACGACGGAATGCCGGAATACTGTGTGGAAAGAGCTATGGCCATACTTAACAGAAAGAAAAAGGCTCTCAACGGCTCTAAGCTATTGGCATTAGGCGTGGCATATAAGGGCAACATCGACGACTGTCGGGAGAGCCCTGCTATCAAGGTCATAGACGCTCTGAAAAAGCGGGGAGCAGATACCGACTTTTACGATCCCTGGATAAGTGAGTATAAGGATAAGGGGCAGATATACAAGGGCATAGACAGAATAGACGAGAAGATCATAGCCGGCTACGACCTTATCATCGTAACCGCGGCTCACACCAATTTAGACTATGAAATGATACAGAGGAACGCTCAGGACATATTCGACACTAAGAACGTGATGAAGGATATAAAAGAGCGGGATAACATAGAGGTGCTGTAATGGGAGATTTCTTCGTACACCAATCCAGCTACATCGACGATAAGGTGAAGATCGGAAAGGGAACTAGGATATGGCATTTCTGCCACATACAGTCGGGAGCTGAGATCGGCGAGAACTGCTCCATGGGGCAGAATGTAAATATTTCAAGGAACGTTAAAATAGGCAACGGGTGTAAGCTGCAGAACAACGTTTCCGTATACGAGGGAGTCGAGATGGAGGACTTCGTGTTTTGCGGACCGTCTATGGTGTTTACCAACGACCTTACGCCGAGAGCCAAATATCCCAAGTGCAGGGAGGAATATAAGAAAACGTTGGTGAAAACGGGAGCCACTGTAGGTGCTAACGCTACCGTAGTGTGCGGTAACACCATAGGAAAATGGGCGATGGCAGCCGCAGGGGCAGTTGTTACGAGAGACGTTAAGGATCATTCCTTAGTGGCGGGGGTTCCCGCCAGACATATCGGTTGGGTTTGTCAGTGCGGAGAGGTGCTGAGCGATGGATTGATATGTGAGCGATGCGGCCGGAAGTACAGAGAAGGCGTCAACGGGTTAGAAGAGAAATAACGGAATTTACATAAAGCAAAGAGGAAGAAGGACATGAAATACGCCCTTATAGGCTGCGGCAGGATTGCCGTAAATCACATGAAGGCAGCGATCAGCAACGGACTGGAAATCGCGGCGGTATGCGATATCATTCCGGAAAGGATGGAAGAGCTGCTGGAGAAATATGAACTGAGAGATGACGCTTCTATAAAGAGATATACTGATTACAGGGCGATGATAGAAGAGGAAAAACCCGAACTGGCAAGCATAGCTACAGAGAGCGGAAGCCACGCTGAAATAGGACTGTTTTCCATAGACCGTGGCGTCAACGTAATAATAGAAAAGCCTATGGCCATGAGCATGAGGGATGCCGACAGAATCATAGAGGCGGCAGAGGAGAAAAATGTAAAGGTATCGGTGTGTCACCAGAACCGATTCAACATCGCTGTTCAGGAGCTGAGGAAGGCTTTGGAATCGGGAAGGTTCGGCAGGCTTTCCCACGGTTCCGTACATGTCAGGTGGAACAGGGACAGAAATTACTACGAGCAGGCCTCCTGGAGAGGCACATGGGTTCAGGACGGCGGAGCGCTTATGAATCAGTGTATTCATGGCATAGACCTTTTGAGATGGATGATGGGCGATCAGGTTGAAGAGGTCTACGGTGCGACCAGACAGCAGTTTCACCATTATCTGGAAACTGAAGATGTGGGAATGGCCGTCATAAAGTTTAAAAACGGAGCCATCGGAACCATAGAAGGAACCACTAATGTCTATCCCGGGAATCTGGAGGAAACCCTATATATTTTCGGAGAAAAGGGAACCGTAAAAATCGGAGGAACCTCCGCCAACAATATCGACGTCTGGGAGTTTTCAGATGAAGGGGAACAGGATGAGATAAACAAAGGTCTGAAGGAGGCGACCGGCAATGTTTACGGAAACGGCCACACTGCCCTTTTTGCCGACGTAATTGACGCGATTGAGAATGACAGGCAGCCTTACGTAGACGCTGCAGCGGGAAGAAACGCTCTGGAGATGGTTCTCGCCATATACAAGAGTCAGCGTGACGGAACGCCTGTAAAGCTGCCTATGACGGATTTCGCCAGTACGGACATGAATGGTGAGTTTAAGCGATGAAAATCTGTATTTTTTCCAGAAGCATAAACAAAAAGGGAAATACGGGATGCTTCGAGTTCGATCAGGCACGAGCCTTGAAGAAACGGGGCCACCGGGTTTACGTGCTGGCTCTGGACTTCAGGTCCTTCAGGAGGCGGAGAAGGCCGGGCATATACGAGGACACCATCGACGGGATTCCGGTAGTCCATTGCAGCGTGCCTATGGGGCCGGTAAAGTCCAAGGCGGGACTTTCATTAGAAAACATGGCCGTTAAAAGGGCGTATCTGAAGGTTGAAAAAATGGCGGGAGGCTTCGATATAGTCAATTCTCACTTTTTTTCCATATCCTTTCCATGTATCTATGTTATAATAAATAACTTAAAGAGAGATATACCTGTAATCGTAACGGAACACTCCAGCTTGATGAACGTGGACAGGGATGAGATATCAGACTTCAACCTGATGAGAGCTGAGTACGTATACAGCAGGGCAGACGGTGTTATCGCCGTGAGCAGCGCTCTGGCCGGAAGGCTTAAGGAGAACTTCGGAGTGGATTCTGACGTGGTTTTCAACGTATTGGACGCAGACGACTTTAAAGGAGGGTCGAGCCGGCCGGAGGAAGAGAAAAAAGGTTTTACCTTCATCAGCGCGGGCAATTTCACGGCGAATAAGAGGATGGATTTGCTCATAAGTTCCTTCAGCAGAGCGTTTCCGGAAGAGGTGACGACCCGATTATATATATTCGGCGACGGATCGGAGAGGAGAAGGCTGGAAAGGCTGGTGGAAGAGCTGGGCATGGAGGAGCGGATATTTTTACCGGGTAGAAAATCCAGGAAGGAGCTGGGTGATTTCTACAGGAGGGGAGACGCCTTCGCGCTGACGTCTGCCCGGGAGACCTTCGGCGTCGCATATGTGGAGGCCATGGCCTGCGGAATGCCTGTTCTCGCGTGCCGGTCAGGAGGCCCGGAGGATTTCGTCACACCGGAGACCGGCCTTATTGTAGACGATGATGAAGACAGCGTTGTAGAAGGGCTGAAGAAGCTGAAGGAAGGCAGAGCCCGATATGACAGGGCCTTTATAAGCGAGTACGCAGAGAGAATATGCGGTGAAGAGGCCATAAGCCGCCGGCTCACGGACATCTATGAGAGATATTTAAGGAAAAAAGAGCTATAGCTTTTGTATATACCTATGGGAAGACAGAGACATTTTTTCACATTATTTTTCGGGACAGGTCTGAACGTGCTCCTGGGGGTAATAACCACACCTATAGTTACAAGACTTGTAGATCCTGAAACATACGGAGAGCTTTCCCTGTTCACGCTGTACGGAAGTATCCTGTTGGTTTTCCTTCTTGTAGGTCAGGATCAGTCATATAACAGGTATTATTTTTCTGAAAAAGGAGACGGATTCGGACGCTACATCCTGAGACTTACTGCGGGAGGCCCTATAATTCTCAGCTTTGTGGCAGGAGGCATAGCTTGCCTGTATTATGTATTCGCTGCAAGGGGAGAATATGTGATTCTCATTTTTGCCGTATACTGTGTGTCCATGGTCGTTGACAGGTTCACCAACATGACGCTGAGGCTGGACATGAGGTCGGGTCTGTACTCTTTTTGTATGAACATGCAAAAGCTGAGCTATACCGTGTTCGTCATACTCGGTATAAGCCTTACCGATATAGATCATATCCTGGTTCTTACCGGATGCACCGTTCTGGCTCAGGTCATATCCGCTGTTATAGGATATGTGGCGGAAAGGGACAGGTGGAGGTTTTTCTCCGTTACCGGAGAGGAAAGAAGCAGATATGCTGAGACGGTCAGCTACAGGATGGTTCTCAGATACGGATGGCCCTTTATCTTTTCATCCCTTTGCGCCTGGCTCTATACGGGCTCCGATAAGCTGATGATAGAAATGCTTTCCGGCAAAACAGAGCTGGGCATATACGCGTCGGCTCTCAGCGTAATCGGAATATTCAGCGTGATAACCAATACCTTTAATACTATCTGGGCCCCCATGGCTGTAGAGGAATACGAAAGGGATCACAATAATAAGGAGTTCTTCGTAAAGGCGACGGACTACATTGCAATAGTGGTTTTCGCCGCGGGGGCGGGAGTGAACCTGTTAAAGGATATAATAGTATATCTTCTGGGCCCGGCCTACAGAGAGGCGGTGTTCCTCATTCCGTTTTTATCTCTCTACCCGGTTCTCTACACTATTTCGGAGAGCACGGTGTACGGGATCAATTTCGCGAAGAAGACCAAGTGGCATATTGCCGTCACCGGCTCATGCGGCCTGGTCAACGTAGCGCTGAACTATTTTCTCATAAATGCCATGGGTTCCCTGGGAGCAGCTGTGGCGACGGGAATTACATATACCCTTTTGCTGGCGTTGAGGACGATGCTCTCGGTGAAATGCTTTCCTGTAAAATATCATCTGGGCAGGCTGAGCATTATGATCGTCCTCTACTATGTCTACATAATCTATAACAGCTTTAATACATTAGATGTTTACAGCGTTATAATGTTTGTAGTCATCGCCGCGGCAGGCCTTTACATGTACAGGGAAAGCGCCGTAGCTCTGCTTAAGATGACAGGAGATTATGCAGGATATCTGATTAAAGGGGCATTCAGGAGAAAATAGTCGGAAGGAGGTGGAAGATGTAGAAAATGTGGAAGGTGCAGTTTAGAGATCTAAAGGCTCAGTACAATGCTTTAAAGGCGGAAATGGATAAGGCCATCCTTAAGGTAACAGCAGACTGCGATTTTATCGGCGGAAGCGAGGTCGAAGAGCTGGAGGAGGAGCTTTCTGAATACGTAGGTGTTAAGCACTGCGTAGCCTGCGCTAACGGAACAGACGCCTTATCCATGGCTATGATGGCCTGGGGCGTGGGGAAGAATGACGCGGTATTCGTACCGGACTTCACCTTTTTTTCATCCGGTGAGATAGTATCTCACTGCGGCGCATCTCCGGTGTTCGTAGACGTAAGAGAGGATACCTTCAACATAGATCCTTCTTCTCTGGAGACGGCGGTGGAGAAGGTGTTGGAAGGGGGGGTTCTCACCCCAAAGGCTGTAGTAGCTGTCGACTTGTTCGGACTCCCCGCGGATTTTAACGGTGTGCGGTCTGTTGCGGACAAGTACGGACTTCTCGTACTGGAGGATGGAGCGCAAGGCTTCGGCGGAGCCATAAGGGGAAGGAAAGCATGCAGCTTCGGTGACATTTCAACCACTTCATTCTTTCCGGCGAAGCCTTTGGGATGCTACGGCGACGGGGGCGCTGTGTTTACCGATGACGACGACATTGCTCATCTGGTGAGATCCATAAGAGTTCACGGTAAAGGCGCTCAGAAATACGATAACGTCAGGATCGGACTCAATTCCAGACTCGATACCATTCAGGCCGCGGTTTTAAAGGTAAAGCTGAAGGCGTTTAAGGATTATGAGCTTAACGACGTCAATGAAGCAGCCTCTAAATACGAAGCCGAGCTTAACGGTATAGTGGAGACGCCGAAAATTCCGGACGGATATATTTCCGGCTGGGCCCAGTATACGATCAGACTTCGGTCGAAGGCTGAAAGGGACATGCTTCAGGCGGGGCTGAGGGATAAGAACATACCGACGATGGTGTATTACCCTAAGCCTATGCACAGGCAGCAGGCCTTCGGTTCGGGCGATCATTACGGATTTGACTGCAGTGTCACGGAGAGGCTCTGCGATACGGTGCTGTCCCTTCCGATGCATCCGTATTTGACAGAGGAAGATATAGGGTTGATTACAGACAGTATTAAAGGTATGATATTGACAGGGAGGGCATAAATGTGAAAAGACTAATTGGAACTATGCTGGCTATGGCTATGATCTTTACATCCGCAATACCGGTTTTCGCGGCAAGCACAACTTCTTCAGACTATACCACATGGAAGAGCGGAGCATCAGATTATGCCAGCGGATATCCTCTGTATTATCATAATCCGGTTTTTGACGACATGGTGAGATATGACGGTATAGACGTATCTGTCTATCAGCGTGATATAGACTGGCAGAAGGTAAAGGCCGCAGGGATTGACTTTGCCATAATCAGAGTCGGAGGAAGGTACTACGTCAGCGGAGGCCTTTATTCTGACAGTTATTTCGAGAAAAACTATGAGGAGGCTACAGCGGCAGGAATTAAGGTGGGGGTATACTTCTACTCTCAGGCAAAGACCGAAGCTGAAGCAAGGGAAGAGGTCGCATACATCTTAGACATACTGGATGGCAGGGAGCTGGATCTTCCCATATATATGGACTACGAATACCCTTCAGGGTCCAGATTGTCCGGAATGTCCAAGACCCAGGGGACTAAAAACGTTAAGGCATTCTGCAGCGCTGTAGAGGAAGCGGGATATGACGCAGGCTTCTATTCATACCTTTCATTTATATCTAACTACGTGGACGGTGAGGAGATCAGCAGCCTGTATTCGGTATGGATAGCTCAGTATTACAATCGCTGCGAGTATGAGTATGATTACGAGATGTGGCAGTACTCATCCTCCGGCAAGGTGGACGGTATCAGCGGCAGAGTAGACGTTAACTACTGGTATGTCTCCACGAGCACACTCAGGGTATACGGAGATAACAGGTACGAGACGGCACAGAAGGTAGCGGATACCATTAAGGAATACAAAGGGATCAGCAAGTTCGACAGCGTTATAGTGGCGTCGGGAACGGATTATCCGGATGCCATGTCCGCCAGCATACTGGCTAAGGAAAAGGAGGCGCCTATACTCTTGGTGAACTCCCTATCTGTCAACGAGACTTCTGTGATGAGTTACATATCGTCCAACCTGAGCGAGGGAAAGACCGTGTACATAGTAGGCGGAACCTCTGCCGTAAGCCAGTCCATGGAAAACAGACTGAAATCGGCGGGATATAATGTGGTCAGACTTGGCGGGGCGAACAGATATGAGACTAACCTTGCCATATTGGAAGAATGTGGAGAGATCACGGAGGGACTGATCGTAAGCAGCGGCTTAGGTTACGCTGACACCCTTTCCGCCTCGGCTACGGGTCTGCCCATATTGCTGGTAGGCAATTCGCTTACAGAGGATCAGTTAGCTCTCATAAGCAGCGTCAGCGGAACCGTATACATTGCGGGAGGAACAAGTGCTGTTTCTTCAAAAATAGAAAGTCAGATCAAAAAGGTGACATCACAGGTGACGAGATTTGCCGGAGCGAACAGATATGAGACCTCGTATATGATCGCTAACGAGTTCTTCTCAGATTCCGGAGGCGTAGCCATATTGGCTTACGGCGGCAACTATCCTGACGGATTGGTGGCGGGAGTTTTGGGACAGGTAATGGACGCTCCTGTTATTCTGGTGAACAACAATAACACCAGCTACGCGAAGAAGTACGTACAGGCGAAGTCTATAATCAGCGTCATGTGTATCGCCGGACCGTCTCTGGTTTCGAACAGCGCGTTGAACAAGATAATATAGTTCAAGGAAACAATAGCGGGATGACCTCCCGCTATTGTTATTTAAGCTTTTTTTTGATATAATACCTTGGTACAAATTCTTCTGAAAGGAACTGGGCTTTTGAACATTTTAAAGAAAATCTCAAAGGGGCTTTTGAACACTTCAAAGGAAATCCTGGGTGAACACTGGAAATATAAGAGGCAGATTCTGAAGCTTGCCAAATCTGACATAATAAAGACATATAAGGGCGCCGCACTGGGGTGGATATGGTCTATAGCTAAGCCGTCGGTAACCATCGCCGTGCTCTATTTCGCATTTTCCGTAGGCCTTAGGAGCGGCAACCCGGTGGCAGGCTATCCATACTTCCTCTGGCTCATAGCGGGTATGATGCCATGGTTTTACATGAGGGATACCATGTTTGCCGGAGCCGACTCCATTAGAAGGTACAAGTATCTGGTGACTAAGATAAAGTATCCCGTATCTACCATCCCTACCTATGTTAACCTTGCCCACTTTATCGTCAACGTAGGGCTGTGCCTGATCATGTTCGCCATATTCATCATATACGGCAGGTGGCCGGATATATACTGGCTCCAGATTCCACTGTACATGTTTATGATGCTGATGTACTATAACGCCTGGTCTCTCTTCGCAGGGATGCTTTCAGCCATGAGCAAGGACTTTTTGAATCTGGTCAGGTCTGTGACAACCGCTCTGTTTTGGCTGTCCGGCATAATGTACAACGTTAGAAATATAGAGGTGGAATGGTTGAGGAGCATGCTGCTCTTCAATCCCATAACTATCGTAGTCAACGGATTCAGAAGCAGCCTTATATACAAGGAATGGTTCTGGGAGAACTCAAGAGAGCTTTTCAATTTTGCCGTGATGTATGTCATCATGCTGATTTTGGCCATATGGTCCTATAGGAAGCTCAGAAAGGAAATACCGGACGTTTTATAGTCCTGAAGAGTCATGGAAAAAGCGATAGAATTTAAGCATGTCACTAAGACATATAAGCTCTATAAGAGCGACAGGGAAAAATTTAAAGGGATTTTTTTTAAGAATGTAAAAGCAAAGGAAAAGAATGCAATCGATGACGTTTCCTTTGTGGTGGAAAAGGGGGAGGCCGTAGCCCTCTTTGGAAGAAACGGCGCAGGCAAGTCGACTCTCCTTAAGATGATAACTCAGGTCGTATTTCCCACCAAGGGCGAGATATGCGTGAATGGGCGGGTAAGCGCTCTTCTGGAGCTTACCGCAGGGTTTGACACGGAGTTTACAGGTCGTGAGAACATATATCTCAGAGGCCAGCTCATGGGAATACCTCAGGATGAGATAAGAAAGCTGGAGCGTGAGATCGTGGATTTCGCCGAGCTGGGAAACTACATAGATCAGCCGGTGAGAACTTATTCCAGCGGTATGAAGGCCAGACTGGGGTTCGCCATAAACGCCAACATAGAGCCTGACATACTCATCGTCGATGAGGCTTTAAGCGTAGGCGATAAAGCCTTCAGGCTGAAGTGTAACGCCAAGATTAACGAGATCGTAGAAAGCGGAGTCACCTTCCTGTTCGTGACCCATTCCGTAAACGTGGCAAAGGATTTTTGCAGGCGTGGAATAGTCATGAAGCGGGGGAAGATAATCCTGGACGGTACGGTGGAGGAAGCAGCAGAGTTCTACGAGAAGCTGGTGGCAGACGATGTGGCGAAAAAGAAAAGGATATGGGAGGAGAAAAAAAAGGAGAAGGTTTTTCAGTAGACAGGGGGATAAATGTATATATTGCAGGATTGCTTCATCGCATTCTTTGGATTTACATACAGATATACCGGTAAAATTCCGATAACTGTACGGAACGCGATCTCTCTCGGGTGCGTGTTCCTGCTCACGTCAGAGTTTTACCTGCTCATGGTGGTAAATCTCACAGGTCTTACCGATTTTACGGTGAGAAAGCTTACATTTTTGGGCAATATACTGCTCATAATCCTCGCTGTAATGAGCGTTAAGGGTCAGCTTCACAGGATTAAGTGGAACAAATGGATCGTGTATCCATACTTATTTGCCGCAATCTACATGCTGTTTGCCAGCTTTCATCACTATCCCGGCAGGAGCTATGACACCTTTCCCATTCAGCTTCTCTTCATTTTCCCCGCGATCTATTTCGTATGGGGAAACAGGGGATCCCGAAGGCTCTATTACGATTGGCTGGCGAAGTCCTCCATGACCATAGGAGTCCTCCTGGTCACAGCTACCATAATATTCGCCCCTATAGGAGAGAACACCGTTGTAAGCGCTCAGTACTATGGGTTGACGGATAATCCCAATCTGTTAGCCATGCTTCTGATGATTTCATTGGCGGGCACACTGTACATGATGAGACCGGGGAAGAAGCTGGCTCCGTTTTACGCTGTGATAGCAGGGATTTCCATGGCAATTATACTCCTGTCCAACTCCAGGGGAGGGATAATCGTAGGGGTCATGGAGATACTGGCATGGATTACCATAACTCTGAGACAGGAGTTTAAAGCATATGGGACAAAGGCTGTAGCCATGGTGGCGGCCGGAGTTCTTATAATAGTATTATCTATTCCCGTTACCAACCTTATGCTGGACAGGTCGGACTATGGAGACGGCGAAGCCGGTTCGGTCCGGAGCATCGAGGAGATACAGGACAACACAGGCAGCAGATTCAGCGTTGAGGGAAAGGACATGAACACATTCATGTCCGGAAGAATTGAGATATGGAAATGGTATATAAGGCAGTTCAATCTGTTGGGGCATGACTGCACCAATCATACAGTTCAGATAAGCGAGGACAGCAATGTTCTTCACAACGCGCACAACACCTATATTGAAATAGCTTACAGGTACGGAGTTCCGGCAGGTATCGGGTATGCCCTGTTTATGATCGCCCTCATAGTCTGCCTCATAAGGGCTGCCCTTATAAGGGGAAGGTGTTCATACATTTTGATAATATCCCTTTTCTCTCTGGCATACTTCATAGAGTCCTTAGTGGATGTTATGACGCTGCCGTTCGAGAGAGGCCCGGTGCTCATGTTTTATCTGGCTCTGGTGGGGGTTTTTGAAAACGATATTCTAAGCAAGGCGGAGAAGGAAAGAGTGGAAGATGATTCAAGCAGAAAATCTAGGATTCGTCATAATCGGAATGAGTTGGGAGAGAATATTCCTGAACATAGACGTTCGAACAGAATTCGAAGGAAAGGTTTCTTTCAAGCTTGTGGGTTTCTCAAGAAGAACCGTTAACAAGGAAGAGGTAAGGGAGCACGGAGCCCAGCCTGTTAAAGAGGCAGTGATAAAGCGAACTGTAGACATAGATTACGCTGAAAGAGACGGGAATATCTACAGGTTTTGCCTGAATATGGCAGCTGTGAACGGCAGAGAGTTTCTCGACAACGGAAGATGGAGACTGTGCGCATTTCCGGAAGATAATCCGGACATATTTTCCGTAGTCAATATAAGCTATGACCTTGCCTATAGCTTGGACCAGTTTTCCCGCATATTCAGATACGGAAGAGGAAAGTATGCGTATAACATCTCTTTTTCTGTCAGCACTGAGGACGGAGAAGCTCTGGAGATGTTTTTCAACAACTACTTCGTGATGGTGAATAAGTCCTGGAAGAAGCGGAGGTACGTTCAGGAGGCCTTTACGAGGATCGGAAAGGTGAGGAGATTTTACAAGTACGCTGTCATAGTGATGATGAGATTGTTCTACCGGTTCTTTTCCGCGGTTACGCCGAAGGACGGTACGAGAGTCCTGTTCATGTCAGAGAATAAAGACTATCTCTGGGGAAACCTGAAATACATAAATGACAGAATAATAGAGAGAGGCTTAGATAAGGAGTTCAGGCTGTCATACGCCTTGAGAAAGGCTGTGGGAAGCAACAAAAGCGTCTTCAGTTGGATTAAGACAGTCTATCTGGTGGCGAAGCAGGATTATATATTCATCGACGATTACGCTCCCCTGTTCGGATTTTTCCGGCTAAATCCCAAGACTAAGCTGATTCAGGTATGGCACGCCGGTGAAGGATTTAAATCGGTGGGATACAGCAGGTTCGGCAAAAACGGCTCGCCGTTTCCTTCCCAGTCATGTCACAAGGCATATACATATGCCCTTACAGGCTCGGAGGGGCTGATAAAGGTATATGAGGAAGTGTTCGGCATAGAGAAGGAAGCATTCCTTCCTACGGGCATGGCCAGATTGGATGACTTCCTGGATGAGGAGAAAATAGAAAGCTTCAAGAAAGGCTTCTTCGAAGAGTATCCCGGGTTCGCCGGAAAGAAGATTATACTCTTTGCTCCTACGTTCAGAGGGACAGGTCAACACAACGCATACTACAATTACGATATGCTGGATCTCCGCGAGATCTATGAGTTCTGCGGAGATGAATGGGTATTCCTCGTTAAAATGCACCCCTTCGTAACCAAGCCTTTGGAAATTCCGCCGGAATACGGGGAGAGGATAGTGGATTTCGGGGAATATCCTAACATTAACGATCTCTACTACATCACTGATATTCTCATTACGGACTATTCGTCCAACTATTATGAGTATGCCCTTATGGGGAGGCCGGTGTTGTTTTACACCTATGACAGGGAGATTTACGAGCTGACACGGGGCGTTCACAGGGACGTAAAGAGCCACGCCCCCGGCAAGGTATGCGATACCTTCGATGAGCTTATGAATGCCCTTAGAACCGGCGATTATGAGGAACATAAGATTAAAGCGTTCGTCGAGGATAATTTCAAGGGATATGACGGACATGCCGCCGACAGGGCCATAGACGCTATTTTGCTTAACAATAGAGGAGAAAAGGTGTATGAGTAAAAACGTAGCCATAATTTTCGCGGGAGGAAGCGGAGCGAGAATGGGAACAGGAGTTCCTAAGCAGTTCCTCGAGGTTAACGGAAAACCTATAATAATTCATACCTTGGAGATTTTCGAGGATCATCCCGCCATCGACGAAATATACGTGGCCTGCAAGGCTGAATATATGGGAAAGCTTAAGAGGCTTGTGAACCGGTTCTGGATTACCAAGGTAAAGGATATAGTAGCCGGCGGAGAGACGGGGCAGGATTCCATTTATAACGCCTTAGTAGCTTGTTCGGAGCAATGCGGCGACGAGGACATCGTTTTGATTCACGACGGGGTAAGGCCTTGCATTATTCCCGAGCTTATAGACGATGTAATAGAATCCGTAAAGGAAAACGGCTCTGCCATAACCTGTACGCCTATGTACGAGACCCCTGTTGTGAGCGTGGATGGAAAGACCGTAGGAGGCACGCCTGAACGGTCCCAGTTCTACACCGCGCAGGCGCCCCAGAGCTTTTATCTGGGGGATATACTTTCAGCTCATGAGATAATCAGAGGTAGGGATGAGAGGTACGAAGGTATTGTGGACAGCTGCACCCTTATGAGGACACTGGGCAAAGAGGTCGTTTTAGTAGAGGGGAACAGGGGTAACATTAAGGTCACTACACCGGAGGATCTGTACATCTTTAGAGCTATGATTCAATACAGGGAAACACAGGATGTATTCGGCCTGAACCAGAGGGAAGTTCCGGAGAAGCTTAAAAAATAGGTGAGGATAAGCAGGATGAATTTAGACATCATATACGAGGATATAGAAAATATCATAGGTGATAATTTAAACTGGGAAAAGCTTAAAAACCAAAGCATTTTGATTACGGGAGCTTCGGGGATGATAGGAAGCTATATGATGCGCACCCTTTGCACCATCAACGAGAAGTGGGACTACGGCATGGAAATCTACGCTCTCGTGAGGAATCCTGAGAAGCTGCCCGAAGATGTTCAGGGCAAGGTAAAGGTTATTGCCCAGAGCGTGACAGAGCCTGTGGCTACAGAGGCAACCTTTGACTATATAGTTCACGCGGCGAGCCCTGCAAGCCCTCTCATCATGAAGAAGGATCCCGCCGGCACTATCGCGGCCAACGCCATAGGAACCTACAACACCTTAGAGGCTGCGAGAAAAGGCTCAGGCAAGGGTTATCTGTTCGTGTCCTCCAGAGAGATATACGGGCAGCCCTATGAAGGTCAAAAGGTGTTCACAGAGGATACATATGGATTTGTAGATCCCCTCAATGTGAGATCCTGCTATCCGGAGGGAAAAAAGGCAGCCGAGACCATGTGCGTCTGCTACAGGCAGCAGTACGGAATCAACGCTAAGATCGCCAGATTGGCTCACACCTTTGGTCCCGGCATGTCTGTGGATGACGGAAGGGTACAGGCCGACTTTCTGAAAAACGTTATCAATAACGAAGATATAGTGTTGAAGAGCGACGGATCGGCGGTCAGGACGTATACGTACATAGGGGATTCAATCAGAGCACTGTTTTACATTCTGTTAAACTCTGATGATATAGTCTATAACATTTCCAGTGAAGAGTCGACAGTCTCAATAAAGGAGTTGGCTGAGGCCATGGCAGGAGCGTACCCTGAGCGGGGGTTGAAGCCGGTATTTGACATTCCGAAGACGCAGGAAAATACCGGTGCGGCGCCGTTCACCCTAGGCATACTGTCAAGCGATAAGATTAAGGGGCTGGGTTGGAAACCGCGCTATTCTCTCATCGAGGGAATAAGAAGAACTGTAGAATATTTGGAAGGTTCTTTCCCGGGTTGACAGGAAAAAAGGCGAGGGCAGTCTGACGGACTGCCCTCAATGTCATCTTGGGGGATTTTCAAAGGTTTTTCTGTGATCGAAGATGAACTCTACCATTGATTTTATAATATTCGGCATGGTGTAATCCACGTATTTCCTCAGGAAATCCTCTTGGCGCTCCATATCGAAATCATCTGCCGCTACGGCTTTGAGGAGATCCTCCGGATTCGAATACATCCCTCCCGGGATTTCAGTCGGATAGTCTATGTAAGTGTCTCTGTCTGCCATATAGGCATCGTAATCGTAGGTATAGAAGAAGAGAGGGATATGGCGAATGGCGGCCTCGTATATTATGCAGCTGTAGTCGCTTATGACGTAATCGGCTGCGAAGAGAAACTCGAAGGAGGAAATCCCCTCGTACTCATCCTCGGCTCCGGACAAAGGGTGAGGCTTGATTATCAGATTGTAATGGTCTTCATAGGCCTTAAAGGCTTTCTTCAAGTCGTCCACCGCTTCCATAAACCGGATCTTTTCTGAATTTCCCTTTCTGAACGTAGGAATATAGAGAATATTTTTCCTATCTGAAAGCTGAGGATATCTTTCAGTCAGCTTCTCCCTCACCCGTTTTGCATAATTTTCGTCCTGAAGAACCTCTACCCGTGGAAGAGGTAATACGACTATGCGATCCTCCGGGTAGCCAAAGCCCTCTGCTAAATGGGATCTGTAGCCTTCGCCGGCACATAATATGTAGTCGTATCCCCTATGCATTCTCATGACATGAGCCAGGCGGGAAGAGTAACCCTCAGGCTTATCCAGAATGCTGTAGGCAAACTTTTTCATAGTACCCACAGAATGCCACATCTGTATGACGAGGAGCTGCCTTCTCATGTTCAAAAGGCTCACCGCTATGGAATATGAGTCGAGTATGACTATTTCCCCACTTGCAAGGTGATGCATCTGCCTGAGAATATGGAAGCAGTATGCTATTCTGGAAAATATCCCTTCGCCTATGGTTTTGCATAGGATGACGACGCTGTAGTCGGGGTGAGATTTCGTTATTTCCTCTTCAAGCTTTAGGATGTCGAGGGATGGCTCGTTGGATTGCCGGCTCAGGAAAACAACCTTCTTTCTTACGGGAAAAAGCTTCATTACGGAGAAAAGAAGGTTAAGGAAAAACCTGCACAGGTTTACAATTAAGTTCATAAATTCGTCCTATCTTCTTATGTTTCGGTCCAGTCGGTCATTGACTATATTATCGGTTTCAAGGGCGACCTGTCCCTTGTGACGCAGATAACCTTACCGTCTCTTATACAGACGTTAGTCACAGCGTCAAGACCTTGCTTCGGGTCTGCGGCTCTGCTGTTTTTTATGAATACAGTTTCCGAAGAGATGACCTCCTGTTTGATACCAATGTTTCCAGTACATTATAACATAACGCGAAGTTTTTTCAAAAGAAAGAGCAAAGGAGAAAAACAAAAAGCTTGTAAGCCGCCATACAAAAGACCTTCAGAATATAAGGGAACAGATGTTGACGTTGCCGCAAAACTGCGTCTTTCCTACCTTGCGGGCGGTGCCTCTTTATTATATAATATACGATAACCTCATGTAAAGAAAGGCTATGACAGAGATAATGTCCGATATGGGGGACGCTCTCGCTTCCACAGATCAGGGCGGTTTCAGCGATAGGATACGGACGCCGGAAACAGGAGGATTTATGAGACGATATAGGCTGAGGAGGAAAAATAATGTTAGTGAGACTGCCTAAAGAAGTCCGCAATATAATGGTGTCCCTGCGAGATGCCGGATACGAGGTATTCATAACGGGAGAATGTATCCGTGAATCCATGCTGGGTCGCAATCCCTACGGCTGGGATCTGGTCACAGACGCCGGGATAGAATTTATGAAAGGGACGTTTCCGGAGGCGAGGGTCTTAAGTGAAAAATATGAGGTTCTCCGCTTTGAATATATCGAGGAGGTCATGGGGAAAGACGGCGAACTCGAGGAGACGGGTTTAATAATAGACCTTGGCAGATACAAAAAGCTTATCCGAGCCGACGGCGGAGAGGACGGCGTCGGGGACGAGCGTCCCATAATATGCGAGCTGGCTGAAGAAGGCTTTACCATGGACGCCATAGCCGAAAATCAAAATGAAATCGTAGACCCTTTCGGGGGACGGGACGATATAAAGAAAAAGCTCATAAGAACTGTCGGCGATGCGGACGAGGCCTTCAGAAAGCAGCCGGTCTTGATGCTGAAGGTTGCCAGACTGGCCTCTCAATGCGGCTTCGACGTAGATAAGCCGGTATACGAGGCCATATTAAGAAACAGGGATCTCTTAGAGACGGTAGACGCAGACAAGATAAGAGAAGAATTTACCATGCTCATTTCCGCCGACAATACGGCTGGGAAGGGTTTAGAAATACTCTTAGAGACCGGTATGGTAGCCGCCGTGATAGGCAGGGACGTCGTAGATAGGCTCTCCAAGCGGGAGGTGAACGATCTGCTCCTGCTGAGCCGTAATATCGACCGCTCCAAGCCGGTCGAGGCGCGGAGGCTGGGTCTGTTCTTTTCCTGCATAGACAAGAGAAAGATAAGGCCGGCCATCGAGAGGCTGAGGTTTGACGAGAAGACGGAGCAGCACCTTATAGACGCGGTGACGGATATGGCCAAGCTGTACTTCTCCAGAACCAAGCCGGCTCTGAAAAAGTTCATATACGAGAGAGGTATGGATCGCTACGAGTATCTTTTAAATTTGGAAAAGGCCCAGAGAATAGTATTCGACTACCATATCGACACTAAGATAAAGAGCAAGATGTATATGCTCGACGAGATCCTGAGGTACAGAGAGCCGATCTTTCCTGAGGATTTAAAGATAGACGCGGAGGATCTCATAGAGGCGGGCATATGCACAGAGGCCAATGCGGAGAAGATCTTGAAGATGATGGCGGAAGCGCTTCACGTCTATCCGGAGAAGAACAACAGGGATGAGCTGATGAAGCTGGCAGCCCTCTACAGCAGAAATAAGCTTGCCGCGGCCATGCGGGGAATAAGATGGATAAAGTAGAAGGATGGCAGCAAAAGACGAAAAAAGGACTATAACAACTAAAATAAACCGGGTCACCTCTGAGGTGACCTTATTTTTTCGCCATTTTTAAGTGTCGAAGCCTGTTAATACTAAAGTTTAGTTAGGCATATACCCGTGGGTAATTGTCTCGAACGTAAAAATAACGTACTATTTTCAAAAGTATAACTTCATTGTTGAAGCGTTTCGGCTCGAACGCCCCATGGGGGCAAACGCTTTATCGCTGTCGCGCTTCAGCAAAAAAGAGAAGGAGGACGTTATTTATGGGTAAAAAAGTACCACTGTGGCAATGCGTCATCGTCATGCTGGCGATGATAGGCTTCCTGATGTGGTCCATATTGATGGACAACGGAGGCGAGCCGCATATCGCACTGATCTTGGCTACGGCAGTAGCTACTATAGTGGCAAAAATCAACGGATGGAAATGGGCATATCTTGAACAGGGTATCTTAGCTTCCATCAAAAGATCCATGCAGGCAGTTCTGATCCTGGGCATACTGGGATGCCTGATAGCCTCGTGGATGGCAGCGGGAACCATACCTTCGATGATGTATTATGGTATAAAGGTAATAAGTCCGTCGGTGTTCCTGGTAACGGCATGCATACTGTGCGCGATAGTGTCCCTGGCAACGGGATCCTCTTGGTCTACGGCAGGTTCGATGGGTGTGGCGCTCATAGGCGTAGGTACGGCTTTAGGCTTCCCCACGGCAATGACTGCCGGAGCGGTAATATCGGGAGCATACTTCGGAGACAAGATGTCGCCTTTGTCCGATACCACCAACCTGGCTCCTGCAATGGCAGGCGCTACCCTATTCGATCATATCAAGCACATGATCTATACTACCGGCGTATCGCTCGTAGTAGCTCTTGTAGCTTATGCGGTAATGGGCTTCATGTACGCTTCCGACAACGAAGTAGATCTGTCGATAGTAGAAGAGATCACGGAATTTATACAGGGCTCTACCAACATAAGCCTGTGGGCTCTCATACCGCCTTTATTCGTAATACTAATGGTAGCCTTTAAGCTGCCTGCGATACCGGGCCTCATAGGCGGAGTATTGATCGGCGTACCGTTTATGTTCCTCAACCAGGCTCACGTAGAGGCCGCTCTGGAAAGATCCGGAGACCTCGGACTGGGTTCCGGTATTATCAACAATATCTTCTACATACTCAACAACGGTATATCCATGGGTAACGTGCCTGAAGGAGCCTCGGACGTTATAGAAGAGCTGTCCGGCCTCCTCAGCGCCAGCGGAATGCAGGGATTCATGTGGACCATATCCATCATAATATGCGCCATGTGCTTCGGCGGCGTAATGGACTCTACCGGAATGATGTCGTCTCTTGCAGGAACGCTGCTCAAGATGGCAAAGGGCGTCGGCGGACTGGTTCTGGCTACGGAGCTTTCCTGCCTGATAGTAAATGCGTTATGCTGCGACCAGTATCTGGCTCTGGTACTGCCGGGCAGAATGTTCAAGGAAGCCTTCGAGGACAGAAGACTTGCACCGAAGAACCTGTCCAGATGTCTGGAGGACTGCGGCACCCTTACTTCGAACTTCTTCCCGTGGAACACCTGCGGAGCTACTATGAGACAGTTCTTAGGAGTAAACAGCGCATACATACCGTTCGCCATACTCTGCTGGTTGAACCCGATAGTATCGGTAATATTCGGATTTACCGGAATTACAATGGAAAAGATGACGGAGGAAGAATATCAGAAGATACTGGAAGAGAGAGAAGCCGAAAAGGAACTGGCTATGAAGGCCATGGAGGCTTAAGCTTAAGT
>CAYTYN010000013.1:0-33252 GCA_964442135.1 uncultured Oscillospiraceae bacterium | reverse complement strand
GGATTTTACGCATTTTTACCACAGCAGTTTTTATACTTCTTTCCGCTTCCGCAAGGGCACGGATCATTCCTTCCAACCTTAGGTCCCTCTCTCCTTACGGTTTCCTGCTTACGCACTCTGTCCGCCTTCGGCGCGGCCTTAGGCATCATGCCGCCCTGAGCGCTCTGGGCGTCAGAATAGTCGGATTTAAGAGCCGCCCCTTCCCGGGTAACAGACCTTCTCCTCGTATTCGTCGTAAGGGTTACGTTGTAGCAGTAGCGCACCGTATTTTCCTGGATCTCGCCCACCAGCTGCTCGAACATGTCGAAGCCTTCCTTGGCGTAAGCTGCCGCCGGATCCTGCTGTCCCAAAGCTCGCAGGCTCATACCGGATTTCAGCTGATCCATGGCGTCTATGTGATCCATCCAAAGGTTATCCACTACTCTCAGGAGTATCATCCGCTCGATGTCTCTCATCCTATCGGCTCCGATCTCCTTCTCCTTCTCTTCATAGAGCCTTTCGAACTCTCCGAAGACCTCCTCCTTGAGAGAATCCTCCGTCATGGCGTCCAGCTCCTCCTTAGAGTAGGACGTTTTGCCGTTATACTGACCGGTTATCTTCCTCAGATTCTTGTTCATGGTCTCGAAATCCCACTCCTCCGCGAATTTGGACTCGACCACGATGGGCTCGATTATAGCTCCTACTATGGTGCGCATCATTCCCATTATGTATTCTCTCAGGTCCTCACCGAACAGTACCTTGCGTCGCTCTTCGTATATGATCTCTCTCTGCCTGTTCATTACGTTGTCGTACTGGAGAACGTATTTCCTTACGCCGAAGTTCTTGCCTTCAACCTTCTTCTGGGCGTTTTCGATGGCTCTCGTCAACATGCCGGCCTCTATGGCCTCATCGTCCGCTACACCCATTCTCTCTGCCAGGGACTGCATTCTCTCACCGCCGAACAGCCTGAGAAGATCGTCCTCCAGAGAGATGAAGAACTGAGTCCTTCCCGGGTCGCCCTGACGTCCGGAACGGCCTCGCAGCTGGTTATCTATGCGCCTGGACTCGTGTCTCTCGCTTCCCATTATGCAGAGTCCTCCCAGCTCGACCACCTTTTCCTGTTCTTCACTTCTCTCGGCTTTAAATCTTTCGTAAAGCTCGCTGAACTTCTCTCTGGCAGCGTTAAGCTCAGGATCGTCGGTTCTGACAAAGCCTGTAGCGAAGGAAATCTGATCGTCTGTATACTCCAGCTTCTTCATTTCCCTTCTCGCTTCGAATTCCGGATTTCCGCCCAAAATAATATCAGTACCGCGTCCCGCCATGTTAGTAGCTATGGTCACCATGCCCAGACGTCCTGCCTCAGCTACTATCTCCGCCTCTCTCTCGTGCTGCTTGGCGTTCAATACGTTATGCTTCACTCCGCGCCTCTTCAACATTCCGCTGATAAGCTCCGACTTCTCAACGGAGATGGTGCCCACCAGCACAGGCTGCTGAGTCTCGTGCACCCGGCACACCTCGTCCACTAAAGCCTTCAGCTTGCCCGACTCCGTCTTATACACTGAATCCGACAAGTCCTTTCTCTGGATCGGCTTATTGGTGGGTATGACGATTACATCCATATTGTATATGTCCCTGAACTCATCCTCTTCAGTCTTAGCCGTACCGGTCATACCGGAAAGCTTTCCGTACATCCTGAAGTAGTTTTGCAGGGTGATAGTAGCCAGGGTCTTGGATTCCGATCTTACAGCAACTCGCTCCTTAGCTTCTATAGCCTGATGGAGCCCGTTGCTGAAGCGCCTTCCGAACATGAGACGTCCCGTAAACTCGTCTACGATGACGATCTCTCCATCGCTGACTATGTAGTCCACATCTCGAACCATAATAGCTCTCGCCTTCAGAGCCTGGAGCACGTGATGGTTTATCTCCATGTTCTCGGGATCGCCGAAATTCTCTATGTTAAAGAACTTTTCCGCCTTCGTCACACCCTCGTCTGTGAGGGATACCTGCTTATCCTTTTCCTCTACGGTGTAATCAGCTTCCCTGATCAGCCCTGCTACGAACTGATCGGCTATCTTATACAGATCTGTGGATTTATCTCCCTGTCCGGAAATTATGAGAGGAGTTCTGGCTTCGTCTATCAGTATGGAGTCCACCTCGTCTATAATGGCGTAGTGGAGCTCCCTCTGCATCAGCTGCTCCTTATAGATCACCATATTGTCTCTCAGATAATCGAAACCGAACTCATTATTGGTACCGTATGTGATATCCGCTCTGTAGGCGGCTTTTCTCTGATCTCCCGTTATCCCGTGTGTCACGCATCCTACGGTGAGTCCTAAAAAACCGTACAGCTTTCCCATCCACTCCGCGTCACGCTTTGCCAGATAGTCGTTGACGGTGACCACGTGAACGCCTTTTCCTTCCAGGGCGTTAAGGTACGCCGCTAAGGTGGCCACAAGGGTCTTTCCTTCACCGGTCTTCATCTCGGCTATACTTCCCTGATGGAGGACTACCCCGCCGATGAGCTGCACTTTGAAGTGTTTCATTCCCAAGCTCCTTGCCGCTCCCTCCCGGCACACGGCAAAGGCCTCCGGCAGTATGTCGTCAAGGGTTTCTCCTTCGGCGAGCCTCTTCTTAAATTCCTCCGTCTTTCCTCTCAGCTCGTCATCGGATAAAGCCGCCGTAGGTTCATCCAGGGCCTCAATCTTATCAACTATCTTCCCTATTTTTTTCAGCTCCTTAGCGTTAAGATCGCCAAAGATTTTTTCCATTACGCTCATGTGTTTCCCTTTCCGATTCGCTCTTTCCTATTTATTGCCCTTTTTCAATTCCTCCTGGGGCAGATCGATTACTCTCAGGTTTATCTCCGTCGCTTTTCGGTCGTCGCCCTTAGTAATACGGCCGCGGAATATTCTGTTTCCCAGCCTGTACTCGAATACGTCTCCTACCTTAGGCAGCCTGTCCAGCTGAAGCACCGCCCATCCGTTGACCGTGGTGACGTCCATATCGTCTTCCTCCCCAAAGTAGTCCAACAGCTTATCTATGTTGGCTCCGGCTCTCACTCTGTAGCTTCCGTCCTGGAGAGGAATGATATCCTGATTCAGGATGACTACGTCTCCGTCGTCGTAGATTTCCCCTACCAGCTCTTCCACTATGTCCTCTACTGTCACAAGTCCGACGGTGCCGCCGTATTCATCGACTATGACAGCCATCCTGCACTTAGAGTCCTGGAGCCGGCTGAGAATGTCCTCCGCCTTCATGGATCCTGCCACGTAGATGACAGGCTTTATATAGTCGGCTATGCTTCTGTTCTTTCCTATGACGAAATTGTGGAAGTCCTTATAGGTCAGAATTCCCAGTATGCTGTCCAGATCGTCATCATATACGGGAAGTCTGGAATATCCTGTCTTTACAAATGTGTCTGATATCTCCTCCTGATCGGCGTCGATGGGTATAGCCTTCATATCCACCCTTGGCGTCAGAACGTCCCACGCGTCGAGAGAGCTGAAGGTTATAGCCTTCTCTATGAGCTCTGCCTGGCTGCTGCTGATTCCGCCGCCGCTCTCCGTTTCCTCCACTATTGTCAAAAGCTCGTCCTCGGTTATCCCTTCGCCGTTCCCTGCCCCGAAGATCTTAGACAAAAGCTTCTTCCACCGGGCGAACAGCCAGTTCACCGGTGTCAGCAGGATACATATGAAGTTTATTATAGGCGCTGAAAACAGGGCGAAACCCTCAGCGTGCTCTTTAGCCACGCTTTTAGGGGATATCTCTCCGAATATGAGGACCAGTATGGTGGTCACCACCGTGGAGACAGTAGCTCCGTAGGCTCCCAAAAGCTCCATGAACAATACCGTCGCGATGGCTGTATTAGTTATGTTTACCAGGTTATTGCCTATCAATATGGTGGACAGAAGTCTGTCGTAGTCCTTCTCTAGCTCCAATACCTTTCTCGCTCTTTCATCTCCGTCATCGGCTCGGTTCTTCATCCTTATCCTGTTCAGAGATGTAAACGCCGTCTCCGTGGCCGAAAAGTACGCCGAAAATATCAGCATCACTGTTATAGCCGCCACAGACGGCAGTATATTGTACCCTTCCATTAAAGCGAGTATTCCCCCTTCTTGCTTATGTTTTCAAATCTGCATACCAGATAATTTTATCATAACAGGCCGTAAAAATAAAGGTTTTGGGATTACATATATGGTATAATAAATCCGTGGTATTTCTGTAAAAAGGAGAAGAACCTTTAATATGCCAACCGAATCACAGCGTCTTCCCCATTTGAGGGATGACCTCCCCAAAACCGATGAAGCTCAGGATATTTCCCGGGAAGCTATAGAAAGCCGTCTTTCCGTAGCGGCTAAGCTTCACGTCTATGACAGAGTAACGTCCACCAACGATATAGCCGGAAGCCTGAATCCCACCGACATGCCCGAAATAGTCATAGCCGATACTCAGACTAAGGGAAGAGGCAGGCTGGGAAGGAGTTTTTTCTCGCCGCCCGGCACCGGACTTTACCTTTCAGCCTGTGTGAAGCCGGACTTCGAGCTTAACAAGTCTCTTTTCGTTACCATGGCCGCCGCCGTAGCCGTGTGCAGAGCCATAGAAGAGGTCTCGGAAAAGAAGCCGGCTATAAAATGGGTCAACGACATATTCGTGGATCACAGGAAGGTATGCGGCATTTTGACGGAAACCGGAACCGACATCCTATCCGGAAAGGTAGATAAGCTTATAATCGGCATCGGTATCAACTGCTTTGCGGGAAGCTTCCCGAAGGAAATATCCCGAATTGCCGGAGCGTTGACCGATAATCCTTCCGACTTTTCCAGAAGCGATCTGGCAGGGGCCGTTATAAACAACCTTCTCTCCATATTGGAAACATTTACAGACGGAAGGTTTTTGGCCGAGTACAGACGCAGATGCTTCATTCGGGGAAGGGAAATAAGGGTTCATCTGACAGGCTCAGAAAAAGGTGTGCCGGCGAGAGCCTTGGACATAGATGAAGACGGAGGCCTCGTGGTAGAATACGTGGAAGGCCCCCGCAGAGGTCATACGGAAACCCTGCACAGCGGCGAAATCTCCATAAGGCCGAAGGCTTAGCCTCTTGCGCGGCATAGGACGCCGAGTTATAATCTAAATGTATTATCTGACGAAAGGACGACGAAAAAATGTATCATGAAATGACCATAGCAGGACTGAAAAGGCATCTGCCTCTGTGTAAAGTCAGCGATGACCTGTACATCGCAGGTTTTGTCATGTTCAGCGACGTGGAAATAACCGAGGCCGCGGCGAAAGCGCTCCTGGAGAAGGCTCCTGAGTTCGACGTCATCCTGACAGCCGAATCCAAGGGTATACCTCTGGCCTACGAGATGGCGAAACAGGCGGGAAACTGTACCTACATCGTCGCCCGCAAAGGGCAGAAGGTCTACATGGAGGATATTATCACCGTAAACGTGAACTCCATAACCACGGCGGCCACTCAGCAGCTCTGCCTCGGCAGGAAGGAGTCGGACATGCTTAAGGGCAGGAGAGTCCTCATCGTAGATGATGTTATAAGCACCGGAGAGTCTCTGGCCGCTTTGGAAAAGCTGAACAGCGAGGTGGGCGGCAAGATAGCGGGAAAGATGGCCGTTCTCGCCGAAGGCGCCGCCGCAGACAGAGACGACATTATATTCCTGGAAAAGCTGCCAGTGTTCGACGCGGACGGCAGAATTAAAGAATAAGCCGTTAATACGAACGGGGAGCGAACTGCTCCCCGTTTTCTAAGCAACTGCCTTTCATTTATCTATCTCGGCATTTATCCGCCTGATTTTCCGATTCTACTCTGAAACCTCCGTCAGCTTGCCCCAGACCACCATCCTGGCTTCGTTGAATTCGTAAGTGCAGGTGCTGAGCATGACGATTTTGTCGTCGGCTGACACCTCCACCTCTGAGCCTCCGTCGCCCGGTATTTCGTTGTTTTCACGTATCCATTCTATGTACGCGGTCTTCTCCTCGTCGGAGGCGAATACCGTCTTATACATTTCGCTGGTGGCCGCTATGGTGGCGCCGCCAAAGATCTCCACATCGTATTCGGCGTCAGGGGTCAGCAGCTTCATGACCTTATGCTCTTCGTAGTAGCCTGCCTCGTCTCTGTATTCCAGCAGGGATCTGAACATGGAGCCGTCGTTCATCCGATGGCCGTATATTATGGTGTTAAAGTCCTCGAACGGATTTTCACACCTGTAATCAGCGAACAGACTGCCCTTCACGTTCCACACACCGTTTATAAGGCGGTAAAGATAATACGAGTTATCGTCCCCCTGAACCACCGGGTAATTGATTACCGTTCCCTCTGAATAGAGCCATCCTATGACGTCATCGCTCTCTTTCTTCAGGGCGTCAAAGTCTATGCTCAGGGATTCTCCCTCTCCCTCTCCCTCTTCCTCGATAATCACCTTTTCTGCTATCTCTTCATAGACCTTCGTCCCCTTATGATATTCGTAGACGATCGATCCGATCTTATATGCGCTGAAGAACATGACGCATAACAGCGCTGCGATCAATATCCGGAATATCCACTTCCCTCGTTTTCTTGTCAAGCTATCATCTCCTACTTTTCTTTCTCCGATTATATCACACGATTTAATCTCTTGCCAACGAGGGCAGGTTAAAATATAATGAATCTTAAAATAAGTGTATGGGTACCGTGTTCAAAAGGAGACATCAATGATCGAATATAATTTCTCTCAGCTGCAAAACGGCAGCGATATAAGAGGCGTTGCCATGGAGGTTTCAGGAGGGAAGAAGGTCAATCTCAACGAGGCAGCGACCGCCCGTCTGGCAAAGGGATTTCTCTTTTGGCTCTCCAACAAGATAGAAAAAAAGCCTGCTGACATGACCATATCTATAGGGCGGGATTCCCGCCTGACCGGGCCTTCTCTGGAGGCAGCCTTTGCCTACGCTCTCATCCCTTACGGAGTTACAGTGCTGAGGGCCGGTCTGGCGTCCACCCCTGCCATGTTCATGTCCACAGTCTTTCCTCAGTGCAGATGCGACGGCGCGGTGATGATAACTGCCAGCCATCTTCCTAAGGAGAGAAACGGATTTAAGTTCTTCGATGCCGACGGCGGCCTGAACAAAGGGGACATAACGGATATAATCACCTTCGCCGAATCGGACTCGATCCTGAGCAGGCTCATGCCTGTCAATCCCGGCAGTATAAGTGATTCCAACCTTATGGATCTCTACAGCGCCCACCTGAGAGATCTGATAAAAGAGGGCGCAGGTCTCGGCGACCTCCCCCTTTCCGGTCTTAAGATAACCGTCGATGCCGGAGGCGGAGGGGGAGGCTTCTACGCCGAAAAGGTTCTGGCTCCTTTGGGAGCAGACGTATCCTCCAGCCAGTTCCTGAAGCCGGACGGCCAATTCTCTGACCACACTCCTAACCCGGAGGACCCTGCAGCCATGGCTTCCGTATGCAGCCAAGCTATCCGATCCCATTCCGACCTAGGTCTCATATTCGACACAGACGTGGACAGAGTCTCCGCCGTAGATGAGAACGGGTCTGAAATAAGCAGAAATAAAATAGTCGCTTTGGCGGCCGCCCTCATAGACGATCCTTCCCCCACCACCACTGTAGTGACAGACAGCATTACCAGCGCCCATCTGAAGGATTTCCTGGAAAACACTCTGGGTCTGTCCCACCTCCGGTTCAAGAGGGGGTATCGAAACGTCATAGACAAAGCCTGCCGGCTCTGTGACGAAGGTATAGACGCCCGTCTCGCCATAGAAACGTCAGGCCATGCTGCGTACAGAGAAAACTACTTCTTAGATGACGGCGCATATCTGGCTACAAAGATCGTAATTAAAGCCGCCCTGCTGAAAAAAGAAGGCAAGGGCATTTCGTCGGTGATATCCGAAATGGCAGAACCTGCCGAATCCACGGAAATCCGCTTTCCCATAAACGCACCTGATTTCTCCCTGTATGCCGATAAAGTCCTGGAGGCCGTACTGGAAGCAGGAAAAGCCATAGAAGGGTGCGAGCCGGCAGAGCCCAACTTCGAAGGTATCCGTCTGGAATTTTCAGATCCTGAAATATCGGGGTGGCTGCTCATGAGGAAGTCGCTCCACGATCCTATAATGCCTCTGAATCTGGAGAGCGACGCCGTCGGCGGGGTTGACAGGATGATCGATTTAATCAGACCTGTTCTCAGCAGGTTCGACCTGCTGGATCAGTCGTTGCTGTAAAGGTTATTGGTCATGTATTCCGGATCGCAGGTCACATCTAACCCCAGGGAGCTTAAGGTCTGCTCGTCGTGATCGCTGAGTATGGCGGTACAGTGGGCCCTGCATCCGTGGAGGCATGGCAGCTTCCCTGCGGCAACCGCAGCCGAAGGATTCTGGGTACCGGAAATACTCAGAGCAATGAGCACCTCTTCACAGTTCAGACTGGTTCTGTCGTATCCTAAAATGTCGGTCTTAAGCTTCTGGGTGGTCTCAAAAACCTGAGGAGTTATTATGAGCATGTCATCGGCGATGCCGGAAAGACTCTTTATAGCGTTCAGAACCATTGCCGCCGCAGCTACCATCCTTCTGGAGCTGCGGCCTGTTATTATGGAACCGTCAGGCAATTCTACTGCCATGGCCACCACGTTTTCGTAACGCTTATTGCAGTTCCGCTTCTTTTCCGCATAATCCCTGGCTGCCTGAACCACCCGCCTGTCCCATATATCTCTTCCCACTTCCTTGATGAGCAGCTTCGCCCTTTCCAGAGCCTCTTCACTGATCTTGCCTTTTTTATAATCCACTTCGGCGATCATGTAACGACGGATGATCTCCTGCTCTGCGGCCGCCCTGCACACGGCGTCGTCAGTAATGCAGAAGCCTGCTCTGTTCACTCCCATGTCCGTAGGCGATTCGTACTCGGATTTCTCTCCTGTGATCTTTTCGATTATTCTCTTCACCACAGGGAAGACCTCCAGATCCCTGTTGTAGTTTACCGCCGTCTCCCCGTATGCGTCCAGATGGAAGGAGTCTATCATGTTCACATCCTTGAGATCGGCGGTTGCCGCTTCGTAAGCTATGTTCACCGGGTGCTTCAAAGGAAGGTTCCAGATAGGGAAGGTCTCGAACTTGGCGTACCTTGCCTTCTTTCCTCTCCTGTAATCGTGATAGAGCTGAGAAAGACATGTGGCCAGCTTTCCGCTTCCGCCTCCCGGCCCGGTCACCACGACGAGAGGCTTAGTCACCTCTATGTAAGGGTTGGCACCGTATCCCTCGTCGCTGACTATGGTTTCCACATCCACAGGATATCCTTTGGTGAAGCTGTGCTTGTATGTTTTGATACCCCTGCGCTCCAGCTTATGGATGAACATGTTCACCGCCGGCATATCCTCATATCTGGTGACAACCACGCTGTTTATGGCTAAGTCATTCTTCCTGAAAACGTCTATGAGCCTTAGGACTTCCAGGTCGTAGGTTATGCCAAAGTCGTGTCTCGTCTTGTTGGTCATGATATCCCCTGCGTAAATGCAGATGATGATCTCCGCCTTGCTCTTCAGTCTGGTGAGAAGTTTTATCTTGGCGTTCTCGTCAAAGCCGGGCAAAACCCTCATGGCGTGCTTATCGTGAACCAGCTTGCCTCCGAACTCGAGATAAAGCCTGTCCGCGCTTCCCCGGTTTATCCTTTCGATAATGTGCTTTGACTGTTCCTTCAGATACTTTTCCCCATCGAAACCGATTTTATTCATAATTTCTCCCCTTTCGGCATCCTACTGACTTATCTCTATTTCTAAGGCGTTTCTGCCCTCGGCCATACCCTGAAGACTGACGTGATAGTCTACCTTGATGAAGCCACAGCCATTTTCATCGATCCGCGTCTCCAAGCTGTTGGTCAGAACCTCCATGTCAAAGGAGCCGAAAGGGGTCTGATACCTGCTGCTGAACCTTCCCCCTTTGCGAAATTCCAGCTCAGTCCCATAACCCTGACCGCTGTTTTTCCCAAGTCTCTTCATGCGAAGAGTATCTCCTTTAAGCTTCAGACTGGTCAGGCATCCGGGAAAACCGGAAAACTCGCTTTCCTCGTATATGTAATAATTGGCGCCGTTTCGTTCGTACATCCTTCCGTCTGTAACGAATTCCATCCTCTCTTCTACTTCGTCTCCGATAAACTGGTTACCGGTTATTTTTATCGTTATATCTTTCATATCCTAACTCCACAATTCTCTCGATAAGAGCCGGAAGTCCGACCCCTGCCTGATTCCAAAGCATTGGGAACATACTGTAACGAGTAAATCCGGGGATGGTATTTATCTCATTTATATATATCTCGCCGGTGTTCCTCTCCATGAAGAAGTCCACTCTGGCAAAGCCTGCGCAGTCCAGACTCTTGTATGCCTTCGCCGCCATATCTCTTATCCGATCTCTGACGGAGTTGGGAAGCTCAGCCGGTATCATCAGTCTTGTGCCGCTCTCTGAGCTGTACTTCGACCGGTAGTCGTAGAATTCAGATGCAGCTGCAATCTCGCCTACCTCCGCCACCTCAATATCCGTGTTTCCCAGCACAGCCGTCTCCAGCTCTCTCGCGTCCAGGGCTTCCTCGATTATCAGCCTTCTGTCGTACTTCGATGCAAGCCGAAGGGCTCCGGTAAGCTCCTCTGCCGTTCGCGCCTTGGAAATGCCTACACTGGATCCCATGTTGGACGGCTTCACGAACACCGTTCCTCCCAGACTCTTCAGTATATCCTCCGCCTTTTTCCCTTCATATGACGGAAGCTTTTCCCTGAAAGCCAGCTTATATCTACAGGTTGGCAGTCCTACTTTTACAAATATATCCTTGGCGCAGGATTTATCCATGCAAAGGGCAGAGGCTAGGACTCCGCATCCTGCGTAGGGAATCCCCATCATCTCAAATAGGCCCTGGACGCTCCCATCCTCGCCGTAGGGTCCGTGAAGAACCGGAAAGGCAAAGTCTATAAGCTCCTTAAGCCTGCTGATCTCCAAGGGTTCGGCCCCTTCTATCCATCTTCCCGAAAGGATATCCTCTATGGCGCCTTGGTAAAGATACCAGTCCCCTTCCTCGGATATGCCTATCATGACCTGCCGGATATCCGTTTCCCCGGCGGCCAGCATAATCTCTGTCGCCGACATGAGGGAAACCCGGTGTTCTCCTGACCGTCCTCCAAAGATAAATCCTACTCTTTTCATATCAGTTCTCCTTGCGCCCTGTTATCCCTTCCAGTATCCTCCTCAGGTGATCTGCGTCAAAAAAATATTTCTTTTCGCAGAACTGACATACCATCTCCCCGCCGTTATCCTCTTCTATCATAGCCTTAAGCTCATCTGCGCCTAAGGTGGCAAGGACGGCTTCCAGCCTTTTTTCGCTACAGTCGCAGCTCCAGTTTATCTCTTCCGAGCCGGTCTTTTCAGGCATGAACTCCGGATCTATATTCTTGAATATTTCGCCTAAGAGAAGCTCTACCGTTCCTTCCTCCGAGTATCCCTTAGACCTCAGTATTACCTCTTCTATGATGGTAGTGAGGGGGCGCATTCCCCTCAGCAGATTCTCCAGGGCATCCACCGCCTCTTCCTTAGCATCGGGCAGCATCTGGATTATCATGCCTCCGGCACAAAGGACGCTGAGATTTCTCGCAATTTTAACGCCTAAAGCAACAGAAGTGTTCTGTTGCTCTGAAACGTAGTAGTATGCTGTTAGATCGTCGGCTATCTCTCCGGACACCAGAGCGATCCTTCCTACGTAGGGTTCCCTGAGACCCATATCCCTTATGACAGTCAGCTCACCTATCCCCAAGGCTCCGCCTACGTCCAAATGTCCATTCTCTTTCAAAGGAAGATCTACATCAGGCACAGCTATGTATCCCTTTACATTTCCCCGTCCGTCAGCGGTAGCCAATATCTGCTTGGCGGGGCCGTCGCCTTTAAACTGTACTGTCACCTTATCCCTTTCATTTTTCATCATAAGGCCCATAAGGCCGGCGCCTGTAAGAACTCTTCCCAGAGCTGCTGTAGCTAAGGGCGTAGTGCCATGTATTTCTCTCGCCTTTTCCACCATGTCGGTAGTTATAGACAGACAAATGCGAAACGAGCCTGATCTGTCCATTGCGGTAATCGCTTTTCCCATTTCTCATTATCCCTCCCTTTACATCTAGTACAGTATTTTAGCACAAGCTTGACCTTTTTGACACAAGAAATCCACAATTCTTCTCTATAATTTATCCGGAAAAGGGGTAAGGATAAGTTGGGTCGCCATGCGGCTTCGACTCTTTTTTCTCTATACGGAGAAAATCAATAATCTATCCAGAAAGGTGGAATCCACATGTCTAACGAATTTGACAATAACAATGGTTATTCCCAACAGAACTTCACTATGCGCGAGCCTGAGCCCGAGGAAAACGAAAGAACCTCGAAGGCCGGAGAATCTGAGTTCGGCGCGGCTTCTGAGCCGGACCCGAGCGCAGCTGCTGAGCAGAGCTACAGCGCGGCCTCCGAATATACCGAAGCAAGAACCTTCGATCCGCAACGGGGAGAAACCGGATCCTACAGCTACGGACAGACGGAGCCGGGAGCCGAACAGCAGAGGGCATACACCTATGAGCATATACCCCATGTCAAAGGGAAAAAGGTCAAGAAAAAAAAGCCGCCCATGTTTATTACACGCAAGGCTTTCGTTATAACCATGATCTGCTGTATGCTCGTCACCTCCGGACTTACCGTAGGCGGTATGATGCTCTTCGGCGGGAGCACTGTAATCGGAACGACCAAGCAGATATCGGCTACTAACTACACCTTGGCCGAGTCCACCGGTTCTGAGAAATCAGTAGAAGAGATAGTCGCTCAAAATGAAAATGCCGTCGTGGAGATAAAGACCGAGTCTGTATCCACCGACTCCTGGATTCAGAACTACGTTACGGAAGGCGCGGGAAGCGGCGTCATAGTAGATACCGACGGATATATAATGACGTGCAATCACGTTATAGAGGGCGCCTCCACTATTACGGTTACGTTGAAGGACGGCACCTCCTACGACGCTACCGTCGTAGGCACTGACGACAAGACAGATATAGCTATAATACAGATAGACGCCGACAACCTGACCGCAGCAACCTATGGAAACAGCGACGAGCTTTCAGTAGGCGATCTGGCGGTAGCCATCGGAAATCCTCTCGGAGAGCTGGGCGGATCAGCCACCGTAGGCATTATAAGCGCCCTTGACAGAGAGTTGACAGTAGAGGATCAGAACATGACTCTGCTCCAGACTGACGCCGCTATAAATCCGGGCAATTCCGGCGGCGGACTGTTCGACGGCAGCGGCAACCTTATAGGCATAGTCGTAGCCAAGTCTTCCGGCTCCAATGTCGAAGGCCTCGGATTCGCTATCCCTATTAACACCGCAGCCGAGATAGGCAAAGAGCTTATCGAGAACGGCCGTGTTACGGGACGGGCAGCATTAGGCGTAAGCGTAATAGACGCCACCGACGCCTCCACTGCCATGCAGTACGGACTTCAGCTGACGGGCATATACATCGTAGAGGTAACAGGCTCTGAAGCTCAGGCCGCAGGCTTCCAGGCGGGAGATCTCATATATTACATAGGCGATACTATGATAGACAGCACCGCTACCTTGAGTTCAGTCCTTCTCGGCTACAGCCCCGGAGATCAGGTCAAGGTCATAGTGATTAGAGACGGGAGCACCGTGGAACTGGTGACCACCCTTACTGAAGCCCAATAAATAAAACAACAATTCCCCTTTATCACCATTTTCCTCTTAGTAGTATCAGCACGTCGGGGATGAAGGGGTGTCCGAATATATATCCAAAAGACCGCCTGCACAGTCGATGAATAATCAGCTGTGCAGGCGGTCTTTTCTATTGACCGTTATCGGCAGGCTCGGCAGGCCGGCATCAGTAATCAGGACAGTCTCTCGGCATCCATGTGCCTCTTCAGCCAGTTGCCCTTCTTATAGTATATGAACATAATTACGGCGGCTGTGAGCCACGTTACCGGATATCCGGCGAACACCACATCAATATTATGGAAGAGGGCGGTCATTATGGTCAACCATATTATCCTGATCACGCAGAAATTTCCTACCATTATGAGCATAGGAACCGCCGCTTCGCCGGAGCCCCTTATGATTCCTCCCAGCACATTGGCGGTACAGCATAAGAAGTAGAACGGAGCCATCCACGTGAGCATGATACGTCCGTAGCTTATAACCTCAGGATCCGAGGTGAACATCCTTATCAGATAGGTTCCCAGCAGGAACACCAGCAGGGAAATAGCCAGCGTGACTGATATGGAGAGAAGCCAGCTGGTATTAGCAGATTTTTTCACCCTGTCCAGCTTTTTAGCGCCTATGTTCTGACCTACGAAGGTAGTGCTGGCAAGGCTTATGCTCATAAACGGCAGCATTATAAAGCTGTCTACCTTATTGTAGGCGCTGTAGCCTGCCATGGCGGCGGCGCCGAATACGTTTATCTTGCTCTGCACGATTATGTTGGAGAAGGATATGACCGACTGCTGGATTCCGGACGGCAGACCTATCTTTATTATGGCTATCAGATAGTTCTTCTGCACCTTCAATTTCCTCAGGCTGATCCTGTAAATATCATCGTCGTGAGCTAAGGCACGGAGCACCAGTACCGCCGAAACGGCCTGAGCTATTCCTGTCGCTATGGCGACTCCCGCCACACCTAGGTCGAATACCAGCACGAACACCAGATCGAGGACGATGTTAGTAAGGCAGGCTACTATAAGGAAGTAAAGAGGCCGCTTGGAGTCCCCTACTGCCCTGAGAATTCCCGCTCCCATGTTGTAAATAACCAGAGGTACGCTCCCAAGGAAGAAAATCCTAAGGTACAGGACTAACAGGCTCTCTACCTCAGCGGGAGTTCCTATAGCTTTCACTATCCACGGAACCGTTATTATGCCGATTACGGTGACTATAATACCGCAGTAGAACATGGACATGATGCCTGTGTGCACGGTTCCCTGAAGTCCCCGCACATCCCGGGCGCCGTAATATTGAGATACCAGTACCCCAGTGCCGGCGGATATGCCCATGAACAGACCTATGAGCATGTTTATTATGACCATGCCGGAGCCCACCGCCGCAAGGGCGTTGCTGCCGACAAAATTGCCGACCACGATGCTGTCTACAGTGTTGTAAAGCTGTTGAAATAAATTCCCCACCAGCAAAGGAGCCGAAAACTTCAGCAACTCCTTCCATATGACTCCGTCGGTTATGCCGTTAATCTTCGAACCTTCGGGTACAGCCTCTGACAATGCCTTTCAACCTCCCTTTTCAGATATCATCCCTATCTGAACGCTCTGTCTCCTTCTGTTATAACAAAGTCCTTAAGCTTTTTCACGTGGTCGTTCGCTGACCTGCGAGCCAGTTCGCCGTCTCCGGTGGAAATGGCGTCGATTATCTTTTTATGCTCTATGGGCATGTTCACATACCGGGAAAAATGATCGTAGTAGAGATATCTGAACCTGAGCGCCAGCTCCTGAACTATTTCCGACAGCTGCATCAAAGTCTTGTTCCCGGTGGCGGCCACGATCTTCTTATGGAACATTTCGTCATAGGCAATCATCTTCTCCGTGTCGTCGTTACGCACAGCGTCGCTGTAGTTTTCCATTATTACCTCCAGCTCCGCCACCTCCGACGAGGTTATATTCGACGCCGCAAGGAAGGCGGCGAATCCTTCCAGGTCTTCCCGCACTTCTAAAACGTCCACCATGTCTTTTACAGATATTTCCGAAGCGTAGGCTCCTCTTCTGGGTTCGATGGTGACGAGGCCCTCTTTTTCCAGCTTTCTTATGGCTTCCCTGACCGGAGTTCTGCTCACTCCCATCTCCTCAGCCAGCTCTACCTCCATCATTCTCATTCCGGGAGTAACTCTCCCCGTCAAGATCTGCCTCTTCAATTCCTCGTAAACGATCTCCCTGAGGGGTCTGTGATTCTGCAAATCCAAATTCAACATGTTGCTTCTCCTTGAATATTTTATACCATCGTCTTTGTCCAATACGCTTCGTATCCTAAGGCTCTCAAGTCAGTCCAAAGACCCTCAGCCTGCTCTTTCCTGTCGAAAAGTGCGAATATGGTAGGTCCGCTTCCGCTCATCATGACTTTTCCGGCACACAGTCCCGAATCCAGCGCGCCTATCCTTTCCTTAAGGGCAGCAACCTGGGGATATGCCTTAAGGGTATAGCTTTCCAGCACGTTTATCATCTGATCCTGAATCCCTCTTCTATTTCCGGTTCGGAGAGCTTCTTCGAGAGCATCGTTGTCAGGTCTTTCTTCCGGCTCACAGCTGTCGAATCCTCTGTAGACCGTGGCTGTAGATACGGAAATCTCGGGCCTTGCTATGACGACCCATCTCTTAAGCCCTCTTATCATCCTCAGTTCCGTTCCTGTACCTGTGGCCCGGGCACAACAGCCTGCCGCCGGGTCCCTGCGAAGGGCGGCCGGCAGCCTGCGGCAAGCGCGAGCCTGCCCTGCGATACAGAAGGGCACGTCGGAGCCCAGCTCCGCGCCGGCCGTCAGCAGCTCCCTCAGGCTTATCAGACCGTCCCGTCCGCCCCACAGGACGTTAAGTCCGTGGAGGACGGCAGCAGCGTTGCCGCTGCCGCCTGCAAGACCGGCGGCCACAGGGATTCTCTTTCGTATATTGATTTGGATTCTTCCGCTATCTATGTTCTCCCCGTATCTTTCCCCCATGAGAGCAGCCGCCTTATAGGCGAGATTCCTCTCGTCGGTGGGAAGATACGGCCGGTTGCAGATGAGATCTATATGAAAGCTTCCCTTTCCCTTCGACGAATCCGGTTCGTATCTGACCGAAACATCGTCCTTAAAGTCGATCTGCTGCATTATCATGTCGACGGGATGCATTCCGTTTTCCATCCTCTTTCCCACATCTATGGAAAGATTGATCTTAGCATAGGAGTAGAGCTCTATCTCGTTCACTTATACTGCCTTTCCTACCATGAAGAGAACCGGACCCTTTGGAAAACCTGTTTTCTTCCCTACTATCGGACTGTTAAAAATGAGCGGAAAAGACACCGCTCATTTACTGAATGCTAGATCATATCGCTACTTTTTCTTTTTCTTCTTAGCAGCGGCTCTTCTCTTAGCAAGGCGTTCCTCCTCGGCTTTCTTCGCTTCGGCTACAGCCTTCCTTCCGGTGATATATGAGCTTCCTCCGGCAGAAATAGGACGAGGTCCCTTTACCTTATAATTGCCGTTGGTCTCTTCTTCCTCTTCAATCGCTTCTTCGATCTGATTACCGGCCCGCTTTGCAGCCTTGGCAGCCTTCTTCGCCATTTCCTTCTCGTGCTCGGCCATAACCTCATCTACAGATTTACCCGTTCTCTTCGCTTCTTTATATGGGTTGAACGGTTCCTCCTTAGTCCTTCCGGCGGCCTCCTCCGCGGCATGCTTCTTCATCTGCCTGCTGCTAAAGAAGAACATTCCCCCGAACATGACGAACATCATCGCCATATACACCATGGTATTCCTGGACTGGTTAAGGGTTCTGAAGGTTATCTCCTCCGTGCTGCCTAAGGTAGAACCGTCGTTAGCCGTAAACTCCCCTGAGATCTGAAGGGTATAGTCCGAGTTGCTCATTATGGTGATACCCGCGGAATTCATCTCTGTGGTATCAGCCAGAACCAAAACCTCAGTAGAATCATCCGGATTATAGTAAACTCTGATAGGGATCTGAGTGCCGTCGCTGTCAACTATCTGAAAGTATTCGCTGTTAGCTTCCTGATTCTCCTCACTGTCTACCGCTTTATTGAACTGGAGCTTCACGGCCATGTTCTCCAAGGTCGTGTTATTCTGTCCGTCTTCAGGATACGAGCCGATAATTTCCAGATCTTCTGCGGCAAAAGCAACAGATGACGTCATCATTACCAGCAGCCCGGCAATACAGGCTATTTTCCTAACCCTATTCATTATATTCCTTCCTCCGATTCGATTTCTTGTTCCTTCTGAGCTCAGAAAAGAAATCCCTGACTACAGCCCTGCATTCCTCTTCCATCAAACCCCGATGCACATTTATCTTATGATTGAGCCTGTCGCTTTCGGCTATGTTAAAGACCGAGCCGCAAGCTCCGGCCTTCGGATCAGCCGTTCCTATGTATAAATTCTCTATTCTCGACCAGACGAGGGCTCCCGCACACATAGCGCACGGCTCTACGGTCACATACATGTCACAGCCTATAAGTCTCCATCCCCCGAGAGCAGCCGCAGCCTTTCTCACGGCCAGGAGCTCAGCGTGAGCGGTGGGATCCTTAAGGGTTTCCGTAAGGTTATGTGCCGAAGCAATTATTTCGCCATTTCTGACAACAACAGCGCCTATGGGTATTTCACCAAGACGCCCCGCTTCCGCGGCTTCCTCTAAAGCCGCCTTCATAAACATTTCCATACACCAGTCTATGTTACCATACTTCCGCAGTCGTTTCAACCGCTAACTTACCAACTTTGTATTGAAATAGAGGCCTTTAAAGCTCCCTTCAGGTAATCCCTGATTCCATGGGAGCCTTCGACGGAACGGGACGGTTTCCCACGGTTTTAAAGTCCTATTTCCCCGAGTCTGAATTCCAAAACGACCGGGAAAACAGTATGAGTATAGCATATATCTCCAGCCGTCCTGCAAGCATCAGCAGGGAACCGTATATCTTTCCGGGATCCGAAAATCCGGCATAGGAGCCTGCAGCCGCCTCACCCAGACCGGTTCCCGTATTTGTAAACAGAGCCATGGCCGCAGTCAGTGTGGTTAAAAGATCCATGTTTTCCAAAGACAGAACGAGGCAGGAAAACATATACACGCCGAAAAAGAGCAGGATGAAGGTGGATATCGAGGAAGCGTTCTCCGCGCTGACCGGCGTGTTCCCTATCATCACAGGTTTTACGGCTCTGGGATGGATTCTCTTGTAAAATCCTCTCCCGACCAGCTTGAAAAACACGATAATCCTTATTACCTTAATGCCTCCGCCGGTCGAATTGGCGCACCCTCCTATCATCATCAACAGGATGAAGATGAAGTGACAAGCCGGCGGCCATGAGTTTAGGTCTGTGCCTGACGTAAATCCCGACGTGGATCCGAAGGATACCACCTCTACAAAGGCAGCGGCCAATGCGTCAGATGGACTTGGGCAGACCCCTGACAAAAAGAGCATCGCACCGCAGAGAAAGGAGGCAATCCCTATGATAGCCAAGAATACCCTTAGCTCCAGGTTGCTTATAACTTCTCTAAACCTTCTCCTGGCCAACATCACGAATATGACACAGTTCATTGAGCCTAAGATGGTGAAAAACACCAGCACACCTTTTGTATACAGGGAATATTGATCTGTCACGCTTTCCTGATAGCCTATTATTCCGGCGGTGCTCACCGTAGACATAGCGTTCACCAATGCGCTGAATACCGGTATTCTCCCTGCTCTCAGGAGAAGAAATTCCATAAGAGCCATGGCTGTATATGTGAAGCAGAAGACCCGGGCCGTATCCCTCATCCTGGCCGTAAGCTTGGATAGGACAGGTCCTGTGACTTCCGCTCCGGCAAGCTTCTGTCCTTCGGCTCCGAGAACGGTAAGTACAGACACAGCCAGCACCACAACACCTATGCCTCCCAGAAAGTTGGATACGGCCTTCCACAGTACCACAGACGCCGGCATGGTCTCCAATTCTATTACCCAAGCGCTGCTGGTGGTCCAGGAGGCTACGGACTCGAATAGACAGTCGGCAAAGGAGTAACCCTCCCCTGAAAAGTAGTATGGGAAAAATCCTACGATGATCACAGTCATCCAGCACAGAATGACTATGAAATATCCCTCTCTGGTCTTTATCCGTATGGTGTACTTCCTCATGAAAAGATAGAGCATGGCGCCCAGCAAAACGCATATGAAGCCTGTCGCCGAAAAGCATATCATCGGGCCGGTTTCACCGTACACGGCGGCGCATATTACGGACGGTACCATGGCCAGTCCCTCAAGGAGTATGAGCAGGGAAACCGTTTTCGCCATCAGTCTGTAGTTAAAAGTCATTTTCCGCCCGCACCTTTCTATGCCTTATTGGAATTCCAGTACTTCGGAGAAAACAGAATGAAGAAGGTAAACAGCTCGAGTCTTCCGGCTATCATCAGAAGTCCCAGTATTATCTTAGTGAAATCCGAAAACATTCCAAAGTTAAACGCCGGTCCGATCAGGTTAAATCCCGGCCCTACGTTTCCAACGCATGTGATCACCGCGCTCAGCGCAGTTATTATATCGTACCCGTTCAAAGCCACTATGAATGTTCCCGCCATGATCACCAGGATATAAAACATTAAATAGTTTACGATATTGGTCACTACGCTTTGCTCCAAGCCGCGGCCGTTCATGGTTATGTCGGCTATCCGGTTAGGATGGAGCTTCCTGGAAAAGCCTCTCCTTACGAACTTAAGCGCTACCAGTATCCTGACCATTTTTACGCCTCCTGACGTAGAGGCGGAACAGGATCCCGTTATGGTGAGGATAAGCAGGATCATCTTAGAGAAGGTAGGCCACAGGGCGTCGTAATCCACCGTGGCGTATCCGGTGGTCGTCACTATGGAAGAAACGTGGAAGACAGACGCTCTCAACCCCTCGAAAAGGCTTTCATATCCTCCCTGGGTCATCAGATTGACCGTGACCAGGCACACTGAGCCGATCACTATGGTAAGGTAAAACCTGAGCTCTTCGTCCTTTAGGAAGCTTCGAAGCCCGCCGCCGGCCAGCCTGAAGTACAGGTTAAGGTTTATACTGCACAGTACCATGAATATGATTATGACCCACTCCACGTACAGGCTGTCATAGCGGCCTATGCTGTCGTTGTAGACGGAAAAGCCTCCTGTACCCACGGTGCTGAAGGTGTGTACCAGTGAATCGTAAAAGCTAAGTCCCCCTATGATGAGGAGAACTGTCAGTACTAAGGTGAAGCCGAAATATAGGAGATAAAGCAGCTTCGCCGTATCGGTATACTTGGCGGAAATCTTGGCAAAGGTCGGCCCAGGCGTCTCCGCGCTGGCTATCATCTGTCCGCTCACTCCTATGGAAGGAAGCAGAGCTGCCGCCAACACTATTATTCCCATTCCTCCCAGCCAATTAGTGAAGGAACGCCAAAACAGCATGGATCGGGGAAGGGCTTCTATGTCGGAAAGTATGGTGGAGCCGGTAGTGGAAAATCCGGAGCAGCTCTCGAAAAAAGCATCTGCAATACCGGATATGGAGCCGGATAAAATCAGAGGAACAGCTCCTATGACCGACGCCAAAAGCCAAGCCACCGTAACGAACAGATAGCCGTCTCTGGCTTTCATCTTCATGTCCTCAGGATTGAATTTTTTTATCACCACAAAGCCGGCAATCACACACGGCGCTGCCGTTACTCCGAAGGATATGGCCGATACGTCTTCTTTATATATTATTGCTACAGCGAGGGACGGTATCATACAAATGCCGAGGACTATGAGGAGAATACCGACCACCCTCACTACACCGCTAAAGCTGACTGTCATCGCCGAACCTCTATCTCCTGTTCCTCAGCAGCTTCTCCAGATCGCTTATCTCACGGAGAAGGCTGACTATCATGAGCCTGTCGTTTATCTGTATCCTGGTATTTCCGTCCGGAATTATAACGTCCCGGCCTCTGTGGATAGCTGCAATGATCATTCCCTTAGGCAGCTTCAGCTTTGCCAGGGGTACGTCTATCATGTTCATATCGCCCCCTGCGGCTATTTCCACTATCTCCGCCTGCCCCTGTATTATAACGGAGGATACTACTACCTTGGATTCCTTTATGAACCCGAAAATATTGCCCGCTGTAATATCCAAAGGGTTCAGAACCATATCTATGCCCATTCTCTCCACAAGATCGGAGTAGCTTTCTCTGCTGACCTTGGAGATTACGTCCTCTATCCCTCTGTCCTTTGCCGTCAAGGCGAGAAGCAGGTTCTCCTCATCGTAGCCTGTGGCGGTCACAAAGGCATCCATCTCCTCGAGGTTTTCCTCTTCCAGCATGTCTACATCGGTTCCGTCTCCGTGGAGCACCATGACATCAGGCATGTGGGTTGACAGGTACCTACAGCGTTCCTTATTCTTTTCCACCAGCTTCACCGCTATACCGAACTCAGCCAGCCTGTCGGCTAGATAGTATCCGGTCTTTCCTCCGCCTATGATCATAACCTTCTGTATATCGGTGTACCTTCCCCTTGTTTGAACCTTTTTATTCAGCTCTCGAATCTGATCTTTCTCTCCTACCACGTAGAGATGGTCCTCCTGACGGATCTCATCCTCGCCGTGAGGCACTATTATCCTTCCGTTTCTGGATATGGCGGCTATGAGCATGTCGGGCAAAACGCTTTTGACCTCAGGTATAGGTCTCCCCGGCAGCGACCTTATCTTCGAAGCGGGAAACTCGATGACTCCGATTTTTCCGCTGGTGTATATGCCGTTGCTTAGAGTGTATTTTTCGACTAAATACTTATATATCTCCGTAGTTATGGCAAGATCCGGGTTTACTATGTAGTCTATGTCCATAGTCTCCTTGATGAACTCGAAGTGTTTCATGTACTCCGGATCTCTGACTCTGGCGATGACCTTTTTGCACCCTAATTTCTTGGAGAAAGCGGCGATAACCATGTTGGTCTGGTCATCGCCGGTAGCCGCCAGGAGATAATCGAAATTCTCTATCTCCATTCTCTTCAAGGCGTTCACATCCCTGGCGTCTATATTGAGAGGCATGACGTCCAGCTGACCTCCCGCTTTATTCAAAAGCTCTTCGTCTCTGTCCACCAGAGTTATGGAATAATTCCCGCTAAGGAGAGACTCCGTTACCTTTATCCCCAGCTTACCTGCACCGATAATCGCGACTTCCATTTCCAAACCTCTTACCATACCAATTAAATTGGCTCAAAACCACGAAATATCGGTGATGAGCCTTTTCAGCGAAACCTTACTATCTCACGTATTCCCTTTCAACGTAAGGGCTGGTAGCGGCCTTCAACATGCCTCCGTAGCCTAAGGTGAACTCCACAACGTCTCCGACCTTGTATTGGCCGCCGCATTTCGTCACGTCCAGGATGATGTGGTCAGAGCTTCCGCCCATGATCTCTATTCTCTCATCCAGAGGGTTCATGCTGCCCAGGTCGGCGTCCTGCTTTCCTATGGCGATTATGGCTCTCTTCATGATCCCGCGATCCTCGTAATGGGGCTTCTCGCCAAAAGCGTCAACGCCTATTTCTCCTATAGGCAGCGACGGCTTTTCCTTCAACTCTATTATCTGGGCTTGAAGGATGAGCGTGTCAGAAACCGTTCCCGGCAGCTTTGTCTCGTAAGCTGTGTCGTTGCCTAAAAGGAACGCTTCCCCCAGTCTGAGATTGTTTATGCCTTCCGGAAGCTCCCCTTTGTCGATGAGGTAAATGGAGCTTGAATTACCCCCCGATATCATGGAAAGGGTCACGCCGGAATTCTCTTCAATTTTTCTTCCGATCTCCACAAGGCCGGAAAGATTGTCATACTTGGGTATGATTGCGCCGTAGCAGGTCAGATTTACCCCTATCCCGTAGAGGTTTATGTTTTTCATCCCAAGAATCTCTTCTACGGCATCAAATATCATATCCTCCTTTTGGAAGAAAATTCCCTCTCGCAGATCTCCCATATCTATCATCAAAAGGATGTGGTGATTCTTTCCCGCCTTCTTAGCTTCCTCGTTTAAAAGTCTTATGGTGGAAAGCTCCGAGTTAAACGACAGGTCTACATATTTTATAACGTCGGCTGCCTCGCTGTGCATGGGAAGTCTGAGAAGTACGGTCTTTTTCCCGGCTTCCCTTACCACGTCGGCAAAGGTTGCAATGTTCTTCACCCTGGAATCGGCCACAAAGTCCACGTTTTCGTTTCCGGCTATCAGCTTCACCACCTCGTGATCTGCGCAGAGTCCTTTCGTGACTATCATCAGCGAACATCCGCCCCGCCTGGTCGTATCCGCCACAGCATTAAGGTTCTGCTCCAGCTTTCTCAGATCGATCCTCAATTTAGGGTACATCCTAATCCTCCCTCCTGTCTTGGCAGTGGATTCTGCTGCAATGCCTGCATTCATGATTGCAGTCTCCCATGTTCCGGGTCCACTTTCCCTGTACTCCTTCTCCCTGGATGAGCCCGGCCTTTACGGAATCTTTTCCGGCTCCCTCCGGTTCCGCACCGGCCTTCGCAGCTTCACCTCCAAGGGAATTCGCTCCTCCTATAGGCTCCTCATCCTTATATGCGGCCATGTCGTATCCCATGGCCTCCATTTCCGCTATGTGCCGCTTTCTCTCTTCTTCTCTTTCATCCATGGCGGATACCTGAGCCTCCGCCTCCTGCAACGCTTTAGACGCCCCGAAAATCTGTGCGGTATCCTTTTTCTCAGGGAAATTAAAGTTCAGGCTCTTCTCCAGAAGTCTCACGGCAGCCTCTCTGTATTTCTTCGACAAAACTCCCAGTGATGCCATGATATAGTCGTTATCTACTAAAATCTGTGCGTGATCCGTAGGGAACAGGAGCATGCCCGTTTCATTGTGGGCATGTACTTTCTTCATTATGTCTACTCTGTGAGGAAGTCGGGTAAGGGCTCCTCCCGTTCCCACTATGTACTTTACCTGGGTCAGGTCTTTGCCCTCGGCTACCGTACTCCTTCCGGACGGCCCGTATATATATCTTATATATCCTGCGTGACGTTCCATTGCCTTGAGTACAGCTTCTTCTGTCAGGATCTCCACCAGAGTGCGTTCGTCATCGTTTTTCGGTATGGCAACATAGGACTCCAGGGTTTTGTCCGGGTCGATGCCGGCTTTCCCGCATTTCTTGCGAAATTCCTCCTCGCCCATGGATTCTATGACCTTCATTCTGTTCACGAATACACCCAGATCTCCTTCTACCGTACGCTTTGCCTTCGGCTCCGGAGATATCATTATGCGGGCGATTTTATCGGATTCCGCCGCAACAGAGTGAACGTCTGTGGTGGCTCCGCCTACGTCCAGCACCACCAGATCGCCGATATAATCATAGAGGAGCTTCGTGCATTCCATTACGGCTCCCGGGGTCGGGATTATAGGTCCGCTGACCATGTCTCTCACGTGTTCCATGCCGGGAGCGTGGGTTATGTTCTTCTCGAAGGCATCCTGGATCACCTTTCTGCATGGCTCTACGTTGAGATCGTCTATCTTAGGATATACGTTCTCCACATTGTACAGCTCCTGTCCGCTCTCCTCATCAAAGATGAGCTTCATCTCCTCCTGGTTCTCGATATTGCCGGCATATATTACCGGCACCTTCAGTCCCATGGATCTGATCTTCTCAGCGTTGTCCAGGGCCGTATCTCTTTCTCCGTAATCTACGCCGCCGGCTATGAGTATCAGATTGGGGTTTATCTCTTTTATTCTGGCAAGATCTGTCCTTCTCAGCTTTCCTGCTGTGATGTAGTGGATTATTCCTCCTGCGCCGAGAGCTGCTTCTTTTGCGGCTTTTGCGGTCATGTCATAGACCAGTCCGTGAACCGTCATCTTAAGTCCTCCCGCCGCCGACGAGGTTGCCAGCATATCGTCGTACTCCAGGCTGTCTATGCCCTTTTTCCTGCAAAGGTCGTCGATGGCACCCCGAAGCCCTATTCTCACATCCCCGTCCATAACAGAAGTAGGCGCCTGTCCCTGACCCCAAAATACCGGATCGTCGGTGTTCAGGTCCGTAAAAGCGTTGACTACCGTAGTGGTAGAGCCTATTTCCGCTACTAGTACGTCTACCTTCATACTCTCCTCCTTATTTTCCATTCGGGGCAGACTCGAAAGTTGTAAAAAGCGGGCGGACTCAGCAGTCCGTCCGCCGAACTATTCAAATATTGTGTGACTATTTCTCATCTCTTGGCGGAAGCTCGCCTCTTCTTCTCATAGCTTCTTCCGCAAGGAAGGTAGCAACATCGATACCGTGGGAATCTCTTCCGAATCCTTCATCTATGCCGGTTGCTCTCGCATCCTCAGGGATTACCTGAGTTCCGCCTGCGCAGATGATAACCTTATCTCTGATTCCCTTTTCAACTGCAAGATCATTGATACGCTTCATGTTCTTGTAGTGGATGTTGTCGTGGGAAATGATAGTTGAAGCAAGGATCGCATCAGCGTTAAGCTCTATAGCGGCGTCTACAAGCTTTTCTACAGGAACGGAGGTTCCCAGGTAGTTAACCTTGATACCCCACTTTTCGATTCCGCCGTGCTTAATGTTGATGATTTCTCTCAGTCCTACAGAGTGTTCGTCTTCACCTACAGTACCGCATACTACTACCATCGGATTATCCTGGAATTCCTTGTACAGGGTTGCGTCGTCAAGGTGATGTGGTTCAGGAGGTATCTCGAGAGCAGTAGGATCGATGTCGAAGCTTACCTTGCCTTTCATCTCGATTCTGGTACCCTCAGCCTCCTGAAGCGGCTCCTTGCTGATAACCTCGCAGTTTTCCAGCCCCATCTTTTTACCGATCTCCAGAGCGGCAGCTTCTGAAGTTCTGGTGTTGGCAGGTATGCACATGGTCAAGAGGATGGTACCGTCAGCGCACCATTCAACCTCAGGCTTGAGGGCCTCTCCGTCCAGGTACTTCTTAACCTTATCCAGTCTTGTGTTTACATTATCCTCGTCATCAAGCTCATCGATGTATACGATTTTGCTCCTGTCTTCGAAGGTGCATCCGCCGATAAGGGCCGCAGGGTTCTCAGGGTCTCCGCCGTACTGCTCTACGTTGTTGTATCCGTAGTGAGCGGTTACAGGAGCCATATAATCCTCTTCCCTCTCGAAGATGTATCCATAGCCTACGCCGCCTTCAGGATTTCTGGCGATACCGTCGCCGTTTCTTTCAGGATACTTGGCTGAGTCTACGAAGAAGCCTTCCCTAACCGCTTCGAAGTATCCTCCTGCTTCTACGATCTCTTCCATGAAGAGGCATGCTCTCTCTTTAAGGTCTCTCGCCATCTCTCTGAGCGGACCGTCCTTCTTCAGCTCTACCATATCCATCAGGCCGTCAAGACCTACGAGGGTCTGCTTGGCGTTGTCGCAGGCCTCGATATTGTAGATGTGCCAAGGAACGTTTCTTCCTTCGTCAGGAGTGATGGTGGACTGAATATCAGCGCTGGTCAGCTTGGAGATGAGCATATCCAGAACATGTGTAACAGTAGCTTCCCTCGTGGAGGAGCAGATGTACTTGGTGTTCTGCTGAGCTCTCATCTTGTATCTTCCGCAGAAGTCTCTCAAAGCTACCGCGTAAGGAAGGTCCATGTACAGAACCGGCGCAGGAGTAGCGTCAGGTGGTACTGTGGACAAGCTGATGTTTTCAGGCTTGATTCCAACCTTTTCGGAGAAGAGGGAGTTAATGGCGTGCTGAACGATGAGCTCAGGCATTACCTTCCACGCTTCTCTTGCCGTAGCGTTAGCGTTATGTGCTCCGTCGATCTGGAGTATTCCCGCCCATGCGAGAACCTTCTTGGATTCGCATGCGTCAACAAAGGATCTTACACAGTTAATGTCTCTGTAAAGCACGTTGTACTGAGGATCCTGATGGGCGCCGTTGATACCCTCCTCAGCGAACATTACAGCTACGTCAGGACCTGCAACTCCGGAAACATAGGAATGGTAGTTGATAGGACGGCCTACCTCATCCTCGATTATGTCGAGAGCCTTTCTCTGAGCTCTTACCTGTTTTCTGGTTACAGGAACGCCGCCGATACCCTGCGGGGTACCTTCCATAAGCCCGTCTATGTGGGACTGACCCATATGTCTGATAACCATTATGTGGTCGGCTCCATGCCATGCGGCCATTCTCATTCTTCTGATGTCGTCTTCGAAGCGTCCGGAAGCGATTTCAGTGGTGATAACAGGGAGTGGCTGTGGGTCGATGTTGTCGAAGTATTTTGCCGGCGGCAGAGGAACGCTGTTCTTCAAAGGCTCGGAACAGTCTTTGTACTCGAAAGGCCCCATCTTCAGGCCCGGAGCAGGTTTTCTCCATGCCCAGCCTCTTCTTCTCGGCTCATACTTGTCGAGATCCTTAAGTATCTCCCTTACATCCAGCTTTTCATTTGGTTTTAAAATCATGTCTGCCATGGTTATTTACCTCCCTTGAATAATGCTACAGCATCGTCCCAGTACTCTCCCCGGGCAAGAGCTTCCCCGGCTTCTCTGATGGAGATGTCCTTGTCCTTTGATACCTTGTAAACAACATGGCCTGCACCATGACCCATAAGATGCCTGTCCATGCATCCTTCTACGATCTTCTGAGTGTCCAGAGAAGAAATCCCCATTCTGAGGAGAACGGCTCTCTCTACAGATGGAGTGGTGTTCTTTCTTCCCAGCTCCAGAAGAGGGTCTACAACCTGGGCTGTAAGCTCCCAAAATCTGTTATATAGTTCTTCGTCTGAAAGATTGGCAATGTGCTTTCTTCTTTCTTGGAAATCGTCTGCTCTTTTCATTCTTTTTCTCCCTTTGTATTAATACTCTACGCCTAATTCATCAAGAGTAGCCTTTACGAAAGCTGCGTCAGATCTGGTGTCTGCTGCTAAGAATTCGATGTCCTCAGCAGTAAGCTTCTTTCCGCCCGCTCTCGGCACGGATCTCTTAATCAGAGATTTTCTCAGCCGGTTAAGATCCATATCCTTTACACGGAACAGTCCGGGATCTGACGGAAGAACGATGTTCTTTCCGGGCACATCATCCTTAGGATCGCCGAAGAATATCTCGATTCCGTTCTCTCTGGCGAAGTCCAGCTGCGGCTGGATGTGCTTTCCTGCTCCGGTGTATTCCGTCTCTGTTACGACTATAATAGCGTCCTCGGGGAGTTCACGGGCGAGGGCAAAAGCAGCGGCGAGAGATGTGTTTCCGGCAGGTCCTCTTTCAAGTCCTTCCAGGTTAGCCAGCATCTCGGTCATGTACATTACTTCGCCCTGTGTGATCGTAACGTATCTGTCCATATATCTAAGAGGTCTTGCGGCACTTCTCGGAACATCTCCGGTGTCAGGGTTAGTAGCGTGAGGTACGCCAAAGCCTGTATGTCCGGTGGTGCAGGACTTCTTGTTAAATTGCTCATCGGATGCCATATGAAGTCCGGTAAGGTCGATGGATGCGGCTACTACAGCAGTGTCCACAGCGCCGGCCTTGATAAGACCTCTCGCTGTACCTGTTACCATTCCGCCGCCGGCCTGAGTACAAATTACCATCTCAGGATCCTTTCCGTACTTCTCACGGCAGTCCATAGCGATCTCATATCCTAAGGTCTCAACTCCTGCAATTCCGAAAGGCGAATACAGGGAGGCGTTGAAATATCCGGAATCCTCCAAAACCGAAAGCTGCTCATAGAACAGCTCCGGTCCTACCGTAAGCTGGATAACCTCGGCTCCGAGAGCTTCGCACTTTCTGGCCTTCTCGACGATCTCCGGCTGACCTACTCCGTGGGAGTCGTAGCACTCCTGAACGATGATGCACTTCATTCCCTGCATCGCCGCCTGAGAAGCAACTGCTGCACCGTAGTTTCCGGAGGTGGCGGCGATAACCCCTTTGTAGCCCAGCTTTTTAGCGTGAGCTACAGCGCATGCCGCACGCCTGTCCTTAAAGGAACCGGATGCGTTGGAAGCTTCGTCCTTAACCAGTATTCTTGCGCCGTATCCCGGCTCAGCGTACTTTCTCGCCAGCTTGGTTATATTCCTGAGTTCGAGAAGCTGAGTGTGTCCTACTCCTGTCTTCGACTGGATCTTATCTATTTCCTCAATGGTATATCCGGTGGATTTCATAACGCCCTCGTAATCAAAGGCGACAGAGCCTGATTCGAAATCGTCGAAGTTCAGCCCCAGTGATTTCTTCATGATTTCAGCCGATCTGCCCATTACGGACCTGTAATCCTTAGCTAATCCCATCAGTTTTCACCTCCGAACTCCATGATCTTCCTAAGCTGTTTGTCAATCTCAATAATTTCAGGAACAAATTTCCCATAGCTGTGGGTGTAGTAAGGGTTTGCTTCTACGAGAATACCCTTCTCTTCACGGCCTGTAGCAGTGATAACGGTTACTTCGTCGCCGATCTCCGCATCGTCCTTAAGGCTTCCCTTAACCCACATCTCGAAGTCTACGTGCTTAGTATCTTCAGGAAGCTTGGCTGTTCTCTCATCAGCCTTGAGTACGACTGAATGGATTCTTACCCATGTGTCCTTTTTAACCATTTTACTCACTCCTCATCAGCATATGACAGGAACAGCTCTTTTCAGAGCCGTTCCTTTATCAGTGTTCTAATAAAATCCCTATCTCAGAGGACTTATTTTACTATCTTCTTGTCAGGGCAGATCCTGTCTCTGATGTCTCCCATGAGGGCGCGGGGAACAGGAAGGGTGAGCATGGTGTGAAGACCGGCTTCAGCGTTGATAACCTGAGGAATCATGTTTACGCACATAGCGATAGTTCCGAGACCGCCTTCAACCTCCGGGCTGTTAACCATGTTGACGGCAGGAGTTCCCTCGATGATTACATAGTCTCCGGTCTGAACGCCAACCTGTTCAGGCTCGATCTGCTGCGGATGCTCCATTCTGATCTCCATTCCGTTGGAAAGAGTAGCATCAGCAGTCATGGATACGCCGGCGCAGCTTCCCGCAGCAGCGAATCCGTAAGGAGACTTTCTGTCCACGTCAGTAGTGATAGGCTCCATGTCCTGGGCGAACTTTTCTACCTTAAGTCCGAGACCTTCAGCCATCATGCCTACGGATTCAGCGAATCCTACGTGTCCTGCCATAGTTCCGTCAGCCTTTCTCTTGTAGAACTCGTCTACAGAGATGCCGATTCCCTGCTCTTCCATAACGGCCGGTCCGAACGGGGAGAGGGAGTTAACTCTTCTGGAGAGGATATGCTTAACGTCAACCATGCATCCGGTCATCACTAAAACGAGTAAATCCATGATGTGTCCGGGATTGATACCGGTTCCCAGGCAGGATACTCCGTTGGCCTTGGCAATCTCGTCCAGCTGCTTAGCAAGCTCAGGCTCCTGAGCCGCAGGGTAAGCCATCTCCTCGGCAGAAGTAATAACGTTGATCTTCTGTTCCATTATGAATTTAAGTCTGTCAAAAGCGTTTCTCGTGAAAGAGTCTGTGCAAAGAAGAACGATATCAGCTGCGCCCGGTTTGATAACATCTTCGGCAGCCTGGATTATAACGTCAGGTCTGTCGCCTCTTTCGGTCTTGATGTAGTCATACATGGAGGTGCCGATCTTCTTGCCTCTTCCGGCAACGCCTACGATGTCAACGCCTTTCTTCGCAAGAAGCATATCTGCCATTCCGCCGCCCATAGCGCCAAGGCCCCAGATAATTACTTTTACATTTTCCATTGCTTTTCTCTCCTTTTCTAACAACTAAATATGTGGTTCACTATACCTAATGGCCCAGCCGTCACGCTACTCAGCCATTAATTCTGCTTATATATTTCGCAAGTCTCATGCCAACAACCAATTTGTATACATAATACGTGAGCCGCTTATAGGATTAGCGTGATTTCAACGTTTTCAGCAATCTATGTGCATAAAATCAACCTAAAATATTCATAACGTATTCATGAATAGAAAGCATTTTTTCCGAGTTAGTGACTTAGCTTCAGCTTTCCGCAAAATAATTTGCACTTAAGCCGCAAAATTATTTGCACCAAGGCGGACGCTCCCGCAAATCACCTTAAATCTCCATATTTTTTCAGCTTATACTGCAGCGTTTGCCGCTTTATCCCCAGGGAGGAAGCAACTCTGGTGATGTTGCCGTCCTCCTTTATCATCTCTTCTTTTATGATTTCCTTCTCCAGCTCGCCTAAATACCTGTCCAGAGTCGTGCTGCCGTCCCATCTCTCCGCATCGGCGCTCATTTTCTTCATGATCTTTACCGGCATCTGAAGCAGCTTCTCCGACAGTACGTGCTCTTTGTCCGCCATGGAAACAGACTGCATGATTATGTTCTCAAGCTCCCTGACGTTGCCCGGGTAGTCGTAGTGGCGCAGGACCTCCGCCGCTTTGTCAGACACTAACCAGACCTCTTTCCCGAATCTTTCGTTATGTTTATTCAGGAATGCCTCGGTGAGGAGGGGAATATCGTCCAATCTTTCCCTGAGAGGCGGTATGCTCAGGTTTACCACGTTGAGCCTGTAGTACAGATCCTTCCTCAGCTTGCCCTCTTCTATCAGCTTCCATGGCGGTTCGTTCACGGTGGCTATGATTCGGGTGTCTATAGGGATGTCGGTGGTTCCTCCTACCCGCCGGATATAGTCCTCCTGAAGGACTCGGAGCAGCTTGCTCTGAAGGTCGTAGGGCATTGCGCTGATCTCGTCCAGGAGCAGTGTCCCGCCGCTGGCCTGTTCGAACAGGCCGGCTCTGTCCACGGCTCCGGTGAATCCGCCCTTTGCCGTGCCGAAAAGGATGCCTTCCAGAAGGGTCGCCGGAAGTGCGGCACAGTTCTGGGCGAGGAAAGGCATGTTTTTCCTCTTGCTTGCGTAATGGATGCTCTGGGAAAACAGTTCCTTGCCTGTTCCCGTCTCTCCGTAGATAAAGACGGAGACGTCTGACAGGGCGGCCTTCCTCGCTCTCTCTATGACAGCCTCAAAGGCTTCGCTCTCTCCGATGATGTCTTCAAAGGCGTACCTCTTGATGATCGGCTTTACAGGCTTTCTCTTTTCTATCTTAGTCTCCTGCAAAGTGAGAATTTTATCGCTCATGGACCTGATGTTGGTTATATCCCTGGCCACCTCCACGGCGGCGATCACCTGCTCCTCGTCCATAACCGGTACCGTGCTGTTTATGGTAGTTATCTCCTTGCCGTAGAGATTCTTATATGTCTGCTCCTTGTTCATGGTGGCCTGACGCTTGTTCAAAGCCTTATACATGGTGCTTTCATTGAGAGGCACTCCCGGAAAGGCCCTGTGGTACTTCTTGCCCACCACGTCTTCTATATTTATCTCCTCCATAGCCGCCATGGTGTCATTGTAGAAAAGTCCGCAGCCGTCCGAATCAACTATGTACACTCCTGAATCCAACAGCTTCAGAAGCTCTTCTATTATTAAACGATATCCTCTGTTATCCATAAATAAACCTCCCCATACGTTTATCTTACTACATACGGGGAGCGGGTGCAAATATTTTTGCGCTTATGTTATTTCTATTTTCACGTTAGCCTATTGAAAAAAAAGGAATTTTGATGTATAGTATATTGGTATTTGCCGATATGGATAGCCCCTTGAGGCT
>CAYTYN010000012.1:0-33333 GCA_964442135.1 uncultured Oscillospiraceae bacterium | reverse complement strand
TATTTTCATATAAACGTCTTGGTGATGTTATAGGTGTCTCTTGCGATCATCAGTTCCTCGTTAGTAGGTATGAGGAGCAGCTTAACCTTGGAATCGTCAGTGCTTATCTCGGTTTCCCTGCCTCTTACCTTGTTCCTGATCGGATCCAGCTTGATTCCCAGATTTCCGAGGTTGGTGCAGATGACTTCTCTCATATAAACGTCGTTTTCACCTACGCCCGCTGTGAACACAATAGCGTCCACTCCGTTCATCTCAGCGATGTAAGCTCCGATGTAGAATCTTACCCTATGAGCGAACACTCTTAAGGCCAGAGCCGCTCTCTCATTTCCCTCGGCGAGAGCCTCTTCCAGATCTCTGAAATCGCTGGAGATTCCGGAAATACCCAGCACTCCGGATTTCTTGTTTAAGATCTCGTTAGCTACGCCCTGCGGAAGGTTTTCCTTCTGTCTGATATATGTAACGATGGCAGGGTCTATGTCTCCGCAACGGGTACCCATTACCAGTCCTTCGAGAGGGGTGAATCCCATAGAGGTATCAACTACTTTGCCGTGCTTAATCGCCGTAACGGATGCGCCGTTTCCGAGGTGGCAGGTGATGATCTTAAGGTCGTCAATGCTGGTGTTCATCATAGCCGCAGCTCTCTGAGCGACGAACTTGTGAGACGTGCCGTGGAAACCGTATCTCCTTATACGGTACTTTTCGTAATATTCATATGGAATGGCGTATATATATGATTCAGGCGGCATGGTCTGATGATATGCAGTGTCAAATACCGCCACCATCGGCGTATCCGGCATTAGCTCTCTGCACGCCGCTATTCCCAGCAGGTTAGGCGGGTTATGAAGGGGAGCCAGCTCTATACAATCCTCCAGCGCCTTGATCACGTCATCGGTTATCAGCACGGATTCAGCGTACTGCTCTCCGGCATGAACCACCCTGTGTCCCACAGCGCCGATTTCGTCCATGGACTTTACGACACCGTGCTCAGGATCCTGTACAGCATTCAGCACCTGCTCTATAGCGTCCTTATGATCCTTCATCGGAACTTCCTTGCTTATCTTATCCATTCCGATCTTTTCATGGGTGATAACGGATCCGTCGATACCGATCCTCTCCACCAGACCCTTGCAGAGCAGCGATTCGTTCTCCATGTCAAGGATCTGATACTTAAGGGAAGAGCTTCCGCAGTTGATTACTAATACTTTCATTTACGTCCTCCATATGTATTATATAAGGTTAAAACTCTTTACTAACCTCTCAAATTCTACATCAAAAGATATTATAAATCAAGGGTTCACCCGCCCTTGAATATAGTAGTTTTTTTAACAAAGTCGGAATTCAGGTAGATATCCTTTCCCGATATAAGGTTATATATATCCGATGCCTCCACATCCTTTCTCAGAACTTTTTTCACGTTCTCCTGATAAAGGTCTCCCCGCCCTATTCTGTCTATAAAGGGTATGTCAGAAAGGTTGTTCTTCTTTATGTATCTCAGGAATTTTCCTCCCTGCTCCGTCATGGCGAGAGGCCTTACGTAGGTGGCATATCCCTCTGCGTCTCCTTTCCTTATATCCAGCAAGGTCTGAGCCGCCAGACGGCTTATTCTTGTATAAGGATATCTCTTTGATTTAACTCTCTTTATGAAGTCGTCCAGAGAGGAGGCCATGCGAATCTCCTTTTTCAGCTTGTTTCCCAGTCCCTCTCCCGCAGAGGATATATTCTCCAGACTTTCTGCGGTGGCGGTGAAAATCTTGCCTCTCACCAGATTCCAATAGTTTTCCTCCATGGCGTCCATTCGGGAGCCTTCTCTTTTCCTCATATCCTCCCTGATGCGGCTGGCTGACTTATGGTGTCCCTCCCCTGTCCTCTTTACCGCTGTAGGCTTCATCTCTCTTTCCGGGCAGGCCTCCCTCAGCAGGATGAGAGTTTTCAAGTATTCCAAAGCGAGAATGTCGTTAGGCCGGGCGGAAAGCTCGGGAGCTATGCCGGCTTCTCTTCTCGCCTCTGCGGCGGCAATGTGATACGGCAGTCCTTCCTCCAAGGCTTTTCTCATGCGCAGGTTCACCTCACCCTGCCTCAGGAGCAGAGTTTCCGCGGCTCTGAGAAGCCCATCGGTGTCCCCGCTCTCACTTCCGAATACGAGAAAGTCTATCCCTCCCATTCCGTGAAGAGTCCTGACAGCTCCTTCCGCGAATATTTCCGCGCTGGAAGATGCGTATATGACCGGCAGCTCTATTACCAGATCCGCTCCCCATCTGACCGCCGTCTCCGCTCTTTCCCACTTATCAAAAACAGCGGGTCCTCCCCGCTGTACGAAATTACCGCTCATTACGCACACACAAACATCGCATTCCGTAAGAATACGCCCCTGCTCTATGACATATCTGTGTCCCTGATGAAAGGGATTAAACTCGGCGACTATCCCGAAAGCTCTCATTGCTCTTCAGCCTCGTCTCCCATGGGAATAGTAACGTCGTGGCGCTTTAACTCTTCGGCGGCTATCTCTCCGGCCATCGCCCTGATCTCGCCCATATCAGCCGCTATCTTGTTCCCAATCTGGGCAAAGTGCTCTTCCATCTCCTGATACATGGCAGAAAAGTACTTTTCGTTAAGCTCCTCCATCTTCTTCTGAAATCTGAAGAGAACCTCGTCCATGTAGTTATAGGTGCGCAGCTTCATATCCTTGGCGTATTCGTCAGCTTTGGTGTAAATGCTGTCCGCCACCTCCACTGCCCGCTGTGTGATTACGTCTCTTTTCACCATGAGATCCGCTTGCTTCTTCGCTTCGATTATGATCATCTCATATTCCTTCTTCGCGTCGGCAAGGATTCTGTCCTTTTCGTCTCTCACCCACTTGGCCTGCTGCACATCGTCGGGAAGGCTGAGCCTTATTCCCTTCGTTATCTCCAAAAGCTCATCAGAGTCTACCATGATCTTTCCGGTCAAAGGCAGTCCGGGAGCGTTCTTAACTATATCTTCTATCTCTTCCAAAAATTCCAGTACGGTCATCAGTAGTCCTCCGCCGCCTTTCGATGAAATTTATTCAGAATCTCCTCCTGAATGGAAGGAGGAACCAGTCCGTCCACACTTCCCCCGAGAGAGACCACTTCCTTTATCATGGTGGAGCTGATAAAAGAATACCTCGGGCTGGTCATGAGAAATACCGATTCCGTTTCCGGATTGAACAGACATGCGTTCATCTGAGCCATCTGGATCTCGTATTCGAAATCCGAAGTAGCTCTCAGTCCTCTCACCACAGCGTCGAAGCCTCCTGCGTTAACGTAGTCCGCCAAAAGTCCCTGGAAGCTGTCCACCTTAACATTATCAAGTCCCAGCTCTTCCACTATGCGTTCTATCTGGCTCACCCTTTCCTCTCTGGTGAAGAGAGGTGACTTATTGGGATTTACAATCACTCCCACCACCATCTCATCAAACATCTTAGAGGCTCGCTTTATAATATCCAAATGCCCGCATGTCATAGGGTCGAAAGAACCGGTGTATAAAGCTTTACTCATATCGTATAATTATCCTTTTAATCATCGCGGCTTATGCTGTAAAGGGTCAGCATAGTGTGCCCGTATTTCCTGTCTCTAAAGGCTTTCAGGCTCCCCACCGAATCTGTCAGTTCCTCATCAGCCCTATGTTCTGCTACTATTATACCGTTTTCTGTTAATAAATCAAGACTATCTATTTCCTCCAGGACGGATTGATAATACCCTGATCTGTATGGAGGGTCCACGTAGAATATGTCTATCTTTTCCCCGATCCGCCTGAGAGCGGAAAGATAGTCGCAGGCCATAACTCTGGCTCTGGCTGACGCTCCGCACCTCTCTATGTTGGTATTTATAACCTTAATGCTGTCTCTCGACGAATCGCAGAAATATGCTTTGTCCGCTCCTCTTGACAGGGCTTCCAGCCCTATGGCTCCCGTCCCTGCAAAGAGATCGCAAAAGACGGCTCCTTCTATATCGTACATGAGAAGATTGAAAACGGATTCCCTCACCTTCTCTCCCGTAGGCCTGACGGCCCTGCCGGCCGGAGTCTGAAGGCGTCTCCCTCTGTACTCTCCCGTAATTATCCTCATCCTTCCTCATTCCTCCTATATCTCCAGACGTATACTTCCGTTGAAAAGCTTTTCCACTCTTCTTCTCAATCGGGCGTTTTCAGCCTTTGAAAGAAACGGATCGTCGTCTATGACCTCCTTGGCGGCCTTCGAGGCCTTTTCCAACACGTCTCCGTGGCGGATCAGATCGCTTACGGCAAGCTGTGGGAGCCCGTGCTGTCTGGTGCCGAACATGTCTCCCGGGCCTCTAAGCTCCAGATCCTTCTCTGCAATCTCAAAGCCGTCGCAGGTTTTGCACATGACCTCCATCCTCTTCCTGCTTCGGTCGGAGTCGCCTCTCATTACCAGATAGCAGTAGGAGATATCGCTGCCCCTGCCTACCCTGCCTCTCAGCTGATGAAGCTGAGACAAGCCGAACCTTTCCGCGCTCTCTATTATCATAACCGTGGCATTAGGCACATTGATTCCGACTTCTATGACCACGGTGGAGACGAGAAGCTGTATATCTCCGGATGCGAAGGCTTCCATGACTTTTTCCTTTTCCTCCTGCTTCATGGCTCCGTGAATCAGCGCCGATCTTATCATGGGATATTTCCTTCCCATCTCCTCATACAAAGTCTCCGCGCTCACTGCATCTATGGCGTCCGAATCCTCTACGAGAGGCGCAACAACGTATACCTGTCTGCCCTTTTCTATTTCCTCCATGGCTCTGTCGTATCCTCTGTCCCTGTCCTCCGGATAGAGAACCTCCGTCTTTACAGGTTTTCTTCCCGCAGGCATGGTTCTTATCTGGGATATGTCCAAATCCCCGTACAAAACCAGAGCGAGGGTTCTCGGTATAGGAGTAGCCGTCATGACAAGTGTGTTGGCAAAGTGTCCCTTGTAGCCCAGAGTTTTTCTCTGAGCTACGCCGAACCTGTGCTGTTCGTCGGTTATAACGAGACCGGGATTGCTCAGCTCCACTCCGTCGGAAAGGACTGCGTGAGTCGCCGCCAGTACGTCTATTTCGCCCCTTTTCAGCTTTTCTATTACGTCGCCCTTTTCAGAGCCCTTCATAGAGCTGCACAGAAGACCTGTTCTTATGCCCCGGGGCCCCAGATCCTCCCTTAAGGTGTTGTAATGCTGCCGGGCCAGTATCTCCGTAGGAGCCATCATCACCGCCTGGTATCCGGATTTCACTGCGCAATACATGGCGGTTTCCGCCACAGCCGTCTTTCCGGAGCCTACGTCCCCTTGTATCAGACGGTTCATAGCCTTCTCCGACTCCAGATCCGAGGCTATATCCTTCCATGTCTTTTTCTGATCTTCGGTAAACTGGAAGCCGAAGCTTTCTATAAATCTGCACCCTTCACTGCAATCTATGACGGCTCCCTTTCCGCCGAAGGACTTCTCCGCCTTTGCGGCAAGTATTCCTGTCTCCAGGGCGAAAAGCTCCTCGAACACCATGCGGAACTTGGCCTGTCTGGTCTTCCTTCCTTCCTCCGGAAAGTGGATATTCTCGAGGGAAAACTGTATATTCGCCAGCCGGTTTTCTCCGGCGATCTTTTCCGGTATCCAGTCTTCTATGGTGTCATAGAGACTTCGCACATCCCTCTGCAGCTTTCGCATCTCCTTCTGGGATACGCCCTTGACCTGAGGATAGACGGGAAGTATCTCCCTGACGTCTGCCTGATCCCCTTCTCTTACAAAGTCGGGATGTATCATCTGAAGGGAGCCGCCGTTTTCCGTCACCCTGCCGTAGAATACGAATCGATCCCCCCGCCTAAAGGCTTTTTCGAAGTATTTTCCCGTAAAAAAAACTACGCCGATCCTCCCCGTGTCGTCTTCTATGACGAGGGAAAGGGGTGATCCTCTCCTTCCTCTCCCAAAGGATGAATATCTCTTGGACACGACAGCGCCTGCCACCAATGCATCTTCTCCCGGCGAAAGACCGCCTATGGCTCTCACCGTCCGTCTGTCCTCGTACCCTCTCGGGAAAAAATATATGAGATCCTCTACGGTTCTTATCCCGCTCTCACCTAAAGCCTTCTCCTTAGCGGAGCCGATACCCTTCAGCTCTCTTATTCCGCTGCGTATATCAATACTCATCTCTTCCGTATTCTTTTATGACCAGAAGCTCGCGTCTGGCAACCTGCTTGGATTTTACCCCTGTCACGTGAACCATGACGCTGACCTTCCTCTCTCCCTGACGCTCCGTTATGATGCCCGCCATGTAACTGCACATGGCTTCGACGACCTTCTTTATACCGGCTCCAAACTTTATGACCACATAGACATTCAGATACAGGGTATCGTCTGCATCATCCCTGCTCACCTCTATGGAACCGGCCACCTCGCTCTCATATGAACGTCCGGATTCCGGAATTATCCTTCCTCTCTTCGTCGACGGCCACACCCTGCCTTCACACTCAGGGCAGCGAATCGCCTCTATGAGCATACCGGCGAAGATCTGATCCGAAATAGTTATCTGACCCAGATCGGTATTTTTAGAAAGAGCCATGGGTAAATCCTCCTAACCCCAATTTCATCATATGCGTCACCTAATTATATCATAAATTCCAACGAAAAAAAGACCCGCCCTTACAGAAGCGGGTCACGGAAAAGCCTGTGAGATTAGATGGCGCGGTTGATCTTATTGGATCTGATGCATCTGGTACAAACATTAGCTCTTCTTACTGTTCCGTTGTCATTGATTCTGACAGTCTGGATGTTCGCATTCCATTTTCTTCTGGTATGTCTATTGGAATGGGATACGTTGTTTCCGGAAACCTGTCCCTTTCCGCAAATTTCACACTTCCTTGACATCTGCCGTACCTCCTTTATAACGTAAGCATATATGCATGATAATCAGTTTCTCACCGTCTCCGGTTCCGATGAACATGAACCCGATGACAATCGCAAGGGGTATTATATCACAATGTGGAGATCTATTACAAGTCTTTTTTAATCTTGCAAAGGGATATCTCACCGAAAAGTTTTCCCGAGAGAACGCGGACTCTCAATCCTGACCCCGTCCTTCATCTCTATAAACCTTTGGTTCCGGCTTCCGCGAAAGGTTAAGGTCAGATCCCGTTCCTCCTCTATGTAGGGTCCGTCCACCAGAAAGTCCAGCATTTCCATCAGGCGGCTCAGGTCAGGGTTCTCCCTCCTCATACGGAAAAGCTCCTCGTAGGTGTACCCTGTGTACATGCCTAGGCTGAGACCCCTGTCCTTAACGGCCCTTGCCACAGGCAGCAGTCCCCTCGCCTGGCATACAGGCTCCCCTCCGCTGAAGGTAACTCCTGCGAGGAGGGGATTTTTATCTATCTCCTCCACTATCCTCTCCGCCTTTACCGAATATCCTCCGTTGAAGTCATGGGTATCGGGATTGTGGCAGCCCCTGCATCGGTGAGGGCATCCCTGGACGAAAACGACCAACCTCATACCGGGGCCGTCCGTTATGGATTCCCTTATCACTCCGGCCAAGATTATCTCGTCATATTCTCTCGTATCCGTCGCTGATCCCATGCTTTACCCGATCCCTCTCCTCGGCTGTCTTCGCGTCGTTCCAGTTATCCATGGTTCCCACAAGGTATCCGGTTATCCTTCTTATCCTTTCGAAGGCCGGGCCGCCGTCGGTCTCTTTCCTTCCGCACTGAGGGCACTGATTATCGATAATACCCGTGTATCCGCATACGGGATCTCTGTCCACGGGATGGTTTATGGAACCGTAGCCTATGCCGCTTTCCTTCATGCAGCGAACCACCTGCTCGAAGGCCTCCGTATTTTTCAGCGGATCTCCGTCAAGCTCTATGTAGGATATGTGACCGCCGTTGGTCAGCTCGTGGAACGGCGCCTCCTTTCGTATCTTATCAAAGGCTCCGATGTTATAGTATACAGGAATGTGAAAGCCGTTGGTGTAGTACTCTCTGTCGGTAACTCCGGGTATTACGCCGAATTTCTTCCTGTCTATTTTGACGAACCTTCCGGAAAGGCCTTCCGCCGGAGTTGCGATGAGAGACCAGTTAAGGCCTGTCCTTCTCCCTTCCTCGTCTATCCGCTTTCTCATGTATGCGACTATTTCTATTCCCAGCCTTTCAGCCTCGTCCCCTTCCCCGTGATGCTTTCCCGTAAGAGACTTAAGGCATTCTGCCAGCCCTATGAAACCTACGGTCAGGGTTCCGTGCTTTATTACCTCTTCTATGGTGTCCTCCGGCTTCAGCTTTTCCGAATCCAGCCAGACCCCCTGACCCATGAGAAACGGGAAGTTCTTCACCTTCTTCATGGACTGAATATGCATTCTCTCCTTCAGCTGTCTGATACATACGTCTATCTGCCTGTCCAAACCCTCGAAAAAAGCGTCTATGTCCCCCTTCGCCTTAATCCCCAGCCTGGGCAGGTTTATGGAGGTAAAGGAAAGGTTTCCCCTTCCGTAGGTTATTTCCCTGTCCGGATCGTACACGTTTCCCAAAACCCTGGTTCTGCATCCCATGTAGGCGCACTCCGTCTCGGGATGGCCCGGTCGATAGTACCGCAGGTTAAACGGCGCATCCAGGAACGAGAAATTAGGGAAAAGCCTCTTTGCCGACACGCGACAGGCAAGCTTGAAGAGGTCGTAGTTAGGATCCCCGGCGTTGTAGCTCACTCCTTCCTTTACCTTGAATATCTGTATCGGGAAAATAGGAGTCTCGCCGTTTCCCAGACCTGCGTCTGTGGCTTCGAGAAGGCATTTCATGACCAGCCTGCCCTCAGGGGAAGTATCCGTACCGTAGTTGAGAGAGCTGAAGGGAACCTGTGCCCCTGCCCTGGAATGCATCGTGTTAAGGTTATGTATAAAGGCTTCCATGGCCTGATAGGTCTTTCTGACGATTTCTCGGTCAGCAAGCTTTCTCGCCCTCTCCTGGATCTCCCGTATATCCTCATAGGCAAGCTCCGGACAAAGGCCCTTCACGGCAAAGGCTTCAGCCTCCTCATACCCATTCATTCTTTCCATAGCCGGATAAAGGCCTTTTTCAGCTTCTATGGCGGCGCTCATATCCTTTACAGCCTGAAGAAGATCGTCTCTTCCCGTCTTGAACTCCGACAGCCTGGCTATATTTTCACGATACACAGTCTTATAGCTTTTCACTACCCCCGGAGCCATGGCGTAATCGAAGTTAGGCACCGACTGTCCCCCGTGCTGATCGTTCTGGTTGGACTGGATGGCTATACACGCTAAAGCCGCATAGCTTTCTATGCTTCCCGGCTCTCTCAGATGGCCGTGGCCTGTGGAGAATCCGCCCTTAAGCAGTCCTGCAAGGTCTATCTGACAGCACGTCATGGTCAAGGTGTAGAAGTCCATGTCGTGAATGTGGATGTCTCCTTCTTCATGGGCCTTTACGAATACAGGGTCGATGACGTACATCTTATAGAATTCCTTAGCTCCTTCGGATCCGTATTTCAGCATGGTTCCCATGGCTGTGTTGCCGTCTATGTTGGCGTTTTCCCTCTTCACATCGTTGTCTGACGCATCCTTAAAGGTGAGATCCTCGTATATACGCATAAGCCTGGTGTTCATGTTTCTGACCCTGGTTCGGTCAGCTCTGTAGAGGATGTACTCCTTCGCCGTTCTGGCATGGCCGTTTTCTATGAGAATCTTCTCTACCGCGTCCTGAATCTGCTCCACCGACGGCGTGGTGTTATGACAGGTATCCACCAGATAGGTCACCACCCGAGCTGCCAGATCCTCAGCCATGTCCCTGTCTCGTCCCCCTAAAACCTCGGCCGCCTTGAATATAGCGTCAGCGATCTTCTCGATGTCGAAGTCTACTACCCTTCCGTCTCTCTTAATAATCCTCTTGATTCTAATATCTTCCATCACGCTCTCCTCTGTTTCCCATACCCGGTCAGGGCATGTAAATAAATCCCTGTTATGTCAACTCATGTATTTCAACATGTTGTGTTTTTTTCGTTCTTACAAGAAGATATTATACTACATCTGTCCACTCTGTCAATAAGCATTTTATCTGGTAAACTGGGCGTTATATAAGGCTGCGTAGGCCCCATCCTGCGCCATGAGCTCATCATGGGTGCCCTGCTCGATAATATCCCCGTGCTGCATCAGCAGTATTTTATCGGCGTTCCTTATGGTGGACAGTCTGTGAGCTATGACAAAGCAGGTTCGCCCGTGCATTACCCGCCTCATAGCGTCCTGGAGCAGCTTCTCAAGTCTGGTATCTACGGAGGAGGTGGCTTCGTCCAGGATGAGAATCTCCGGGTCCTTTAAAAAAGCTCTCGCGATGGTGAGAAGCTGTTTCTCTCCCTGGGACACGTTGGTGCCCTCTTCGTTTAAGACCATGCTGTAGCCCCCCTGCTGAGTGGTGATGAAATGATGGATATTAGCCTTCTTAGCGGCCTCCACCACCTCCTCATCAGTAGCGTCCATCCTGCCGTACCTGATGTTTTCCATAATGGATCCGTTAAACAGCCATGTATCCTGAAGCACCATTCCGAATATGCTCCTCAGCTGGTTTCGCGTCATATCTCTCACATCTATGCCGTCTATTTTGATGCTCCCACCCTGTACGTCGTAGAACCTTTCCAAAAGGTTTATCAAAGTCGTCTTTCCGGTGCCGGTAGGCCCTACGATGGCTATCATTTCACCCGGATTTACCTTCAGGCTGAAGTCTTTAATTATATCCCCCTCTCCGTACCCGAACCTTACGTGATCGAATACTACGCTGCCCTTTATCTCCCCTATGTCGGCCGGAGCGCTGCCGGCCGTCTCTTCCTCCTCGGAAAGGAGAGCTACTATCCTCTTCATTCCTGCAAAGGCGGCCTGTATCTGGGAGGACAGCTGAGATACCTGGGAGAGCGGGTCGTTTACCTGCCATATGTATCTGATGAAGGCCTGAATCTGCCCTACTAAAATAGCTCCCGATATGGCATATACTGATCCGGCAACAGCGCACGCTCCAATGATCAGATATGTGCACAGAGATACTAGAGGAGCTATGAGAGACGACATGAACTGAGCGCTGAAGGCGTTTTTCTGCAGCCTGGCGTTTATCTCTTTGAACTTTTCTATGCTCTTTTCCTGTCTGTTGCACAGGAGTATCTCCTGAAAGCCCCCGTACATCTCTGTTATGGCGCCGTTCAGCTCGCCTAAGGCGTTCTGCTGGGCGTTAAATCTCTTCTGGGATCTGGAGACTATAATCTTAGTCGCTAAAAGAGAAAGGGGAATGAGCATTATTGCTATTACGGCCATGTACCTGTTGATGGATATCATCATGGAAACCGCGAACACTATCATTATGATACCGCTTAATATCTGCATAAGGCTTTCCTGTAAAGCCGTGGAAACGGTGTCCACATCGTTGGTAACCACGCTGAGCACATCTCCGTACTTATGCCTGTCGAAATATCTTACAGGCAGCTTGTGTATCTTATGGTTCAGAGCCTGACGCAGATCGTGCATGGCGTTCTGGATGGAGTTGGTGAGACAGCTTATCTCCACTATCTGCGATATGGTCTTGGTGCCGTAGGTTATAACCAGCAGCAGAGCCAGCCTCTTAATTGCTCCGAAGACCACCGGCCTTCCCGCCTCCACATCGGCGACCAGAGAGGATGTAATCTGCCCCTCGAAGGTAGGCGCCGCGATGAGAGCGATACATGTTATGACCACCATTGCTGCGGAGACGATGTATCCCCATTTATATGGCATTATGAAGGGCTTAAGGACTCTGAGGTTCTCCTTCAGGGTCCTTCCCTTTTCCTTCTTTTCCCTCATTTTGCCAGTTCCTCCTCGCTAAGCTGTGATTCCGCTATCTCTCTGTATATACTGCATGTGTTCAACAGATCCTTATGCTTTCCGAGACCCACTGCCTCGCCCTCGTGAAGAACCAGGATCTGATCGGCGTCCATAGCCGTAGATATGCGCTGAGCCACTATGATGGTTATGGCTTCCTTCATCACCGGCTTAAGCTCCTGTCTCAGCTTGGACTCCGTTTTAAAATCCAGCGCTGAAAATGAGTCGTCGAACACGTAGATATCCGGGTGCTCCGCCAAGGCTCTGGCTATGGATATTCTCTGCTTCTGGCCTCCCGACAGGTTAGTGGCTCCCTCGGTTACCTCTTCATCGAAGCCTTTGTCCTTCTTCAGGATGAAGTCCAAAGCCTGAGCGATGGCGGCGGCTTCCCTTACCTCATCGTCGGTGGCGTTTTGATTTCCGAACCTAATGTTATCCGAGATCGTTCCCGTGAAGAGAGTCGCTTTCTGAGGCACGAATCCGATCTTCCTTCTGAGCCGGAAAAGATCTAAACTCCTGATGTCCCTTCCGTTTATTTTGACGCAGCCTTCAGTCACGTCATAAAACCGTGGTATCAGGTTCACCAAGGCGCTCTTTCCCGAACCGGTGCTTCCTATGATGGCGAAGGTCTCTCCCTTTTTCACCGTAAAATTCAGATGCTTAAGAGCCGGCTCATCGCTGTCCGGAAACTGAAAGGTCACGTCGTCGAAGCTTATGCCGGAAATCTCCTGAAGAACCTCACCCTCCTCCGGCGATGACACAGAGCCTTCCGTGTCCAGCACCGCCTTAATGCGCTTTGCGGATACGGCAGCCCTTGGATAAAGCATGAACACTAAACAGAAAAGCATCACCGAGAACATGGCGTGAAACAGGTAGTCGTTAAAGGCTACCAGCCTTCCCACCTGAAGAGCTCCCTCATCTATGAGCAACGCCGCGACCCAGTATATGAGAAGACCCGCCAGATTCATCAGCAAAAAAAATATTGGCTGAGTCATAGTCATGAGCTTGAACAGCCTCTTTGTCGAATTGGTAAACGCCACGTTGGTGCCGTCAAAACGGTCTTCCTCGTAGGCGTCGTTGGTAAACGCCCTCACCACCCGTATACCTGTCAGATTCTCCCTGGATATGCGGTTCAACCCGTCTATGGACCTTTGCTGAGCCTCTGATATAGGCTCGGAAACCCCTGCCACTATGATTACGCCGATTACAATCACCGGAATGGTGGCTGCAATTATGAGGGACAGCTTAAAGGAAGCCCTCACCGTCATAATTATGCTGAACAAAATCATGACGGGAGCGAGGAGCGCCGTTCTGAGCAGTACGTTGACGAACATCTGTATCTGGAAAGCGTCGTTGGTAGTTCTTGTTATCAGAGAGGACGTCCCGAACCTGTTCATCTCAAGGTGCGAGAAGGTCTGTATCTTCTCGAACAGCTCGTTTCTAATGTCTCTGGTGATGGATGTGGAAAGCCGGGCGCAACAATACCCCGCCGTAATGGTTCCGGCAACTCCCACGAAGGATATCACCCCTATAACGCCTCCCATTCTGTATATGTATCCTTTATCACCCAGAGCCACTCCGTTATCGATCATATCGGCGACGATGGTCGGAATCCCCAGCTCGACCAAAACGAATCCGCATATGGATATGAGATCGATGAAAAAAAGCAGCTTATATCGTTTCAGGTAATGAAGAATCAGTTTCAAAAGTATCTACCTCTTTTCCCATCGTATTTTCCGTTTGATTCATCATAAACTGTAATGTAACCTTATAATAATCCATAAGATTGAGGCAGGGAGATCATATACGCTTAACAAAACGGCCGGTAACGTATGTGCCCTCGAAGAATATGACGAAAGCCTTCGGATCTATTTCCTTTACTATCTGCTTTACTACAGGCTCCTCGTATTTATTTACCACCGTCATCATTATGTCCGTCTCGTTTCCGGTGTATGCTCCGAACCCTTTCCAGCAGGTTACTCCCCTGATCAACTTGCTCATTATCATCTCCCTAAGCTCGCTCTCCTTGGAGATGATAATACATGTCACGTTTATATTCTGATAATGGGTCTTATCCACTGTCAACGTGGTGACAGCGCTGTAAATTATGGAGTATATGGCAACCTGAACGTTGAACAAAACGGCGCAGATGCCGTAGATGAACACGTTCACCACTAAGCTCACCTTTCCGACGGAAAAGCCGTCAGCCTTTCTCAGCAGATAAACTCCAACGATATTCAGACCGCCGCTGCAGCCTGAGCTTCTGAGGGTAAGGCCTACAGACACTCCGCTTAGAAGTCCTCCGATTATGCAGCTGGTGAGCGTATCGTCTACTATCGGTTCCGCCGGAGCCTTCAGAAAGGTCATTGCGACAGTCTGCGTCACTACGAATAGCAGGGTCTTTGCGAAAAAGCTCTTGGAAATGGTTTTAAAGGCCAGTACGAACAGAGGCACGTTTATGGTAAAATTTATAATTCCGGCTATGTCAAAGCCTCCCGCCAAGCTGCCCCCTGCCGCTCTCTCTATTACGGTTCTCAGTATCTGAGCCGCTCCAAGAACGCCGCCGTTGTAAAGTCCCATGGGAACGATGAATAAATTCACGCCGAGAGAAAATACCAGAGCGCTCAGAATGACGGTTATATATCTCTTCACCTCTCGCTTTGCAGACGGCGCGGTCATCATATCGCTCTTTTGCAGTAAATCATCACTCATATCAATATTCTCCTGTAGAGCTTAGAAAGCTCTCTATGCGCCGTCTCGTCATCTCCTCGCCCATGATCTGCTGTATAGACCAAAGATCCGGAGATTGAGCCCGTCCCATGACTCCTATCCTTATTACAGTGCTCACATGTCCCACGTGACCCTTATACTGATCCGGATTTTTCTTAAAGTCCTTAGGCTTAGCGGCGTATCCCATTTCAGCGGCAATATTTCTTATCTTATCAAACCATCCCCTCTGATCGTCCCGGTGATCGTAGGATGCGAGATATTTCTCCAGTATCTCCCTTTGATCCTCAGGAGATACCTCCGCCGGCATCTCGTCCTCCACCTTGAACATCTCATCGAAGAAATAGCCTATGAAATCTACGATCTGTCTGGCGTATATGAGATCCTTCCGCGGTTTTTGGTCATTTCTCCCCAAATCCAATATCCTTTCCACATACTCTCTTCGGGAGAATATGCCCTGAAGCTCAGGGGCGAACTCCTCAGACCAGGATTTCAGGAAATCATATATCTCGCAGGCAGGCGTCCTGAGAAGTACCTCCTTGCTTACGTCGTTAAGCTTATTCAGGTCAAAGAGTGCGCCCGAGCTGCTCATCTTCTCCGTAGTAAAGGGAAACTCATCTATATCCCTCTCCGGATTTTCCATTCTCCACTCCTCGAAATTGGAGTTCAAAATGGTCATCAGGTATTCCCTGACAGCTGCCGGGTGATAGCCCTGCTCTCTGTAGTAGGTGAGGGACAGCTCCGGATCACTTCTCTTGGAAAGCTTGCGCTTGTTTCCGTTCTCATCCAGCTTCATCAGCTGAGCCGTATGGCAGTACACGGGCAGATCCCACCCCAGCTTTTCGAAAAGCTCCACGTGGATAGGAAGAGACGAAAGCCACTCCCCTCCTCTTACCACGTGAGTGGTTCTCATAAGGTGATCGTCTACCACGTGGGCGAAGTGATACGTAGGGATTCCCGTAGCCTTGAGAATGACTACATCCTGGAAGTTTTCTGGAACCTCCATAGCTCCCCTTATTCCGTCCTCCACTCTCACCCGTCTTATGTCGTCTCCTGTCCCTTCGCCGTTTCCCTCTGAACGAAGGCGAATGACATAGGTCTGCCCTGCCTTAATCCTCTCCTCGGCCTCCTGAGCCGTTATATCCCTGTAAATGGCATACCTTCCGTATATCCCCGGATTTATCTTCTTCTCTTCCTGTCCCTTTCTGATCTCTCCTATCTCCTCTTCGGTGAGAAAGCACGGATACGCCTTTTTCTCTTCTACCAGCCTTCGGGCAAAGGATCTGTATATATCCCCTCTGCGGCTCTGAGTATAATCTCCGTAATCCCCTATGTCTCCCGACAGGGTAGCTCCCTCGTCGAAGTTAATGCCAAAAAATGCCAGAGAATCGATGATGGCCTTTACAGCTCCTTCCACGTATCTCTTATCGTCAGTATCCTCTATCCTCAGATAGAAAACCCCGCCGGACCGGTGAGCCAGTCTCTCATCTACGAAGGCGCCGTAAAGATTGCCCAGATGTATGAAACCGGTCGGACTGGGGCCCAGCCTGGTCACCTTGGCGCCCTCAGGCAGATTTCTCACAGGGTACATCTTTTCATATTCTTCAGGAGTCCTTTCCACATTCGGAAATAAAAGCTCCGCCATCTTCATGTTATCCATTTTCATTACCTCCGCTTCCCTGCTATTATATAATGAAGGCATTAACCCTTTCAAGGAATTTAGAATACCCGTGCTAAAAAGTTTTCAATTCCCGACCGATCTATAGTATAATACACCCATGAGTAAATATACCTATCTGGCCGAGAGTGCAGGACAGCCTTTAAAGGACTACCTGGCCTCCATCGGAAGAGAAATAATCACAATAAAATCTGAAGGCATAGTGGACAAAAGCATATCGGATCATCCCGATATATTTTTGTGCAAAATGGGCATATCCGATGACTCTCCGATCTATTTCGCCAAAGAGGAAGACCTTGGAAAGGATTATCCCGACGACGTGGCATTTAACGCGGCCTGCACGGGAAAGTACTTCATCCACAACCTGTCCTTTACCGCTCCTGCCCTTTTAGAAGCGGCGAGAGCCTCTTCCATGATTTTAATCGATATAAGGCAGGGCTACTCTAAATGCAGTCTGGTCATAGTGGACGAAAACTCTGTCATAACCTACGACGAAGGCATCGTCAAAGCCTGCAGCCCATATCCGGAGCTTTCCGTCCTGAAGGTTTCTCCCGGATTCGTCAGACTGGACGGATTCGACACCGGCTTCATCGGCGGCGCCGGCGGAAGAGTGGAGGACGAGGTCATATTCAACGGCGATCTGTTCCGCCATCCTGATTTCGAGAGAATAGTGGATTTCATAGAAAGCCGAGGCCTTAGGTGCCGCTGGTTTTCCCAATATCCTCTTACAGACATAGGATCCATACTATGAAGAAGCACGCCATAATCCCTATTTTCATCCCCCACAAAGGTTGTCCCAACGACTGCGTGTTCTGCAACCAGAAGAGGATTACCGCCCACACCGATCCCGTGACTCCGGAAGGCGTAAGGTCTATCATAGATCAGTGGCTTACCACCCTTACCGATCCCCGTCCCCGGGTTTTAGAGGTGGCCTTCTTCGGCGGAAGCTTTACGGCCATTCCCGTGGAGGAGCAGACCGCCTACCTTTCCGTAGCCGGGGAGTATAAAGACAGAGGCGTCATCGACAAGATACGCCTCTCAACCAGGCCGGACTGTATCGACCGGGACATCTTGGATAATCTGGCCCGCTGGGGAACCGACGTCATAGAGCTTGGAGTTCAGTCCTTCGATCCTCAGGTTCTAAAGCTTTCGGGACGAGGACACGACCCGGACTGCGTATATGAAAGCAGCCGCCTGATACAGGAGTACGGCTTTCAGCTGGGCATTCAGCTTATGATAGGGCTCCCGGGAGACACTATGGAAAAGTGCGTCTATTCGGCGGAGGAAACTGTCAGAATAGGCCCAAAGACAGTCCGCCTCTATCCTACCGTGGTCATCGAAAACACCCGTCTCTACGAAATGTATCTGGAGGGGACATATACCCCTTTGTCACAGGCCGAAGCCGTAGAGCGAACTAAAGCCATGTATGAGATATTGGAGGACGCCGGTATAAATATTATAAGAGTAGGCCTTAAGAGCTCTGACGTCATGGCAGACAGGGACAGCATAAGCGGAAGAACCTTTCACCCTGCCTTCCGGCAGCTCGTGGAAGGAGAAATAGCGAGGGAGAAAATCACAGCGCTTCTGGATGAGAAGGTTTCAGGCCGTTCCCCCGGCCGGGGAAAGCTGATGGTGGACATATACTCCGGTCCGAAACAATTTTCCAACATGATCGGAAATTCAGGGGTAAATCGAAAATACTTTGAGGACAGATATCCCCATCTGCTCATAAGGTTTAAAACAGATAAAGCTTTGGCAGACAACGCCTATAGAATAGACATAAAAGGAGAACGAGAGCAATGGAAAAGAAAGAGATAAGCAGAGCAGTCGTTACAGTCATAGGTAAAGACAGAGTCGGCATCCTGGCCGGAGTCTCCACCCAATGCGCGGCGGCCGGAGCCAACGTCATCGAGGTGACCCAGTCCGTCATCGAGGAGTTCTTCTGCATGATCATGATAATCGACATAGGAAGCCTTAACTGCAAGCTGGATGAGCTTCAGGCAAATATCAAGGAGAACTGCCCGGGCATGGAGGTTCACGTCATGCACGAGAACATATTCAACTCCATGCACAGGATCTGAAGGCTTAACACACAGGAAAGGAACGACGGCTATGCTTAATATGAGCGATATCATGGAAACCATAACCATGATTCAGGAAGAAAATTTGGATATAAGAACTATCACTATGGGTATCTCTCTCATGGACTGCGCTGACAGCGGCATAGACCCCTCCTGCGCTAAGGTCTACGACAAGATATGCAGGAAAGCCGAACATCTTGTCGCCACAGGGGAATCCCTTGAGAAGAAATACGGAATACCTATCGTAAACAAAAGGATTTCCGTAACCCCTATATCTCACCTTGCAGGAGCCTCAGGGGGAGATCCCGTTAAATACGCCCTTACCCTTGACAGAGCCGCAGGAGCCGTAGGCGTCAATTTCATAGGGGGATATTCCGCCCTTGTCCATAAGGGTTTTTCCGCAGGAGATATGGAGCTGATCCGGTCCATTCCGGAGGCTCTCGCGGAAACGTCTCTGGTCTGCTCCTCCGTAAACATCGGCTCCACCAGAGCCGGTATAAATATGGATGCCGTCAGGCTGATGGGACATCAGATAAAGCGGGCTTCGGAGCTGACTAAGGACAATCAGTGTATCGGCGCCGCTAAACTGGTGGTGTTCTGCAACGCCGTGGAGGATAATCCGTTTATGGCCGGAGCCTTCCACGGAGCCGGTGAAGCTGACTGCGTCCTGTCCGCCGGAGTATCAGGGCCCGGAGTTGTCCGCTCAGTCCTGTCGAAAATGCCTGACGACGCACCCCTTCACCAGGTGGCGGAAGCCATAAAGAAAACAGCCTTTAAGATCACCAGGATGGGGCAGCTTATCGGCAGCGAGGCCGCTGCGGAGCTGGGTGTGGAATTCGGTATCATCGATCTTTCCCTCGCCCCTACTCCGGCCGTCGGAGATTCCGTGGCTCATATACTGGAGGAGATCGGGCTGGAGCAGTGCGGCGCCCACGGCACTACCGCCGCCCTCGCCATGTTAAACGACGCTGTGAAGAAGGGGGGAGTAATGGCTTCCTCCAGCGTCGGCGGACTTTCCGGAGCCTTCATTCCGGTGAGTGAAGACGCCGGCATGATAGACGCCGCCAGATCCGGCGCCCTCTCCATAGAAAAACTGGAGGCTATGACCGCCGTATGCTCTGTGGGGCTGGATATGATCGTAATACCGGGAGATACGGATGATGCCGTCATCTCCGCCATAATAGCCGATGAAGCCGCCATCGGCATGATAAACTCTAAGACTACCGCTGTAAGGGTGATACCGGCTGTAGGAGTCCCTGAGGGAGAGGAACTGAATTTCGGAGGACTTTTAGGCTACGGTCCCGTGATGAAGCTGCGCTCTCAGTCGCCGGCGAAGATGATAAACAGAGGAGGCCGTATACCGGCTCCTATCCAGAGTCTGAAGAATTAAAAATGGTGGGGACTGCCCCAAGGCGGATGTGATCATCTGCTTAAGGCAGTCCCTTTTGTTATAATATGCTTTAAGATCTTATAATTTTAACCGGTCATCGTCTAAGTTCTAAAATAGAAGATGTGCTATCGGGCACACGATCAAAAGGCTTATAACGGTTCTTTCCAGGAATATTACGAACATCTCCCAGAGCTTTACCGGGATCTTCGATCCCAGTATGAGGCCTCCCACCTCAGACAGATACAGAAGCTGTGTAACCGAAACCACCGCCACGATAAACCTGCTCATCTCACTGGTGATAAGCTCAGATGCAATTATAGCGGGTGTGAGCATATCGGTAAATCCTACTATCATGGTAGCTGCCACAGCATCGGCCTCAGGCACGCTTAGAAGCTCTAAGAGAGGTTTAAAAGGCATACCCAGATAGTCGAAGATCGGTGTGTTATTAGCGATGGCGAGAGCTATAGGCGCTACAGCCATTACCGTAGGAAGCACTCCGAACCACATGCCTATGGCGTTCTTAAGACCGTTTTCAAGAAAATGTCCTGCTCCCCTGAACTCTTCTACCTTCTTCATAGCAAGATCCAGTCCATACCTGTGAAGAGATGTGTATCCCTCCGGCATAGTCTCAGGCATGGCCCTTCCCTCTATCAGATATGTATCCTTCTTTCCTGATAAAGGCGGTATTCTCGGGCAGATAACGGCGCACACTACTCCTATGAGGCATATTAACAGGTAATATACTCCGAAATAAGACAGCATGTCTACCGTGGATAAAACCACGATACTGAAGGTGATGGAAACGGCGGAAAATGTGGTGGCGATTATGGCCGCTTCCCTGGCCGAATAATAGCCCTCCTCATACTGATTGCACGTCAGCATAACTCCCAAAGTTCCATCTCCTATCCACGAGGTTACGCAGTCTACCGCTGCCCTTCCCGGTATCTTGAATACAGGCCTCATCACCTTTATCAGGAGCGCTCCGATGTATTCAAGCAGTCCGAAATCCAGCAGCAAAGGCAGGAGAAAGCTGGCTATTACGAAGATTATAACCAGCACTGTCACCAGGTCGCTGAGAACGAATCCTCCGGCATCGGCGCCGGTGATCATCCATATGAAATCTCCCTCATAGCTGTCTGCGCTGTGTACGCCGAAGTAGGTCAGCCAAATGAACAACGCGCCCAGAACTCTGACTATGACCCACGGTATAGTGGTCACGAAGGTTTCCTTCATCAGATCGTTCTTCATTAAAAATTCAGGCTTTCCCAGACCTATCAATGAAAGCACAGCTGAAATCGTGATGATTACAAGGCACAGAAGAGGCAGAATATCACCGATCCAGCTTCCGATATAGTCTGAGACTATCTTTACTATGACCGTCCAATCCCCATTAAACTTTACCGGAATCATAAATAAGATGATGCCTATCACGGAGGGTATTATAAACCCCGCGATTCTTCCCTTACTCCTATTCTTTTCCATAATCCATTCCTTTCCGCACATTATAACAGTGTGGTCATTCTATCAAAGGCATAATAGGACGTCAATATGGAAAAATCATTATATATAATATATTTTAAATAGTCGCACAGGATACATTTATAAAATAGTCTCTTTCTTTTACAGACCTTTCTTCATCCCCGTTTCCCCAGATGGGTGAAGGGAGCAGGGGCGCTGCGGCGAGTCACCTCTGTTAATCGTGGGTTTCCTCATACACCCTTAATATTTCCCCTGTGGCCATATCCACGTAGTAGCTGTACTGTGTTTTTCTTACCTCAAATTCCACACACCATGCTACTATGGAACCCCCGTCATGCTCTTCGTAGGAGTGGATATATGTCACATCCTCTCTGGCGACTCCCGAATGATCTAACGCAATATTTTCGGCCGCATCCGATGTAATTGCCGTTACCGTAGTCTCTTCCTCAGGGAGACTGTCTTCCGACCGGGAAGCCTCAGCCGCAACGGACGACCCGCCGTCTTGTGTAGTGGAATCTCCCGATCCCGAGCAGCCGGCGGCTAAAAGACAAATCATCAGTACACAGATTACGGTTAAAATGTGCTTATTGTGCATGTCATACCTCCTATACCTGATAAAAAACGAGTAGCCGGAAACTGGATTTACGCTGTTTCAGCTACTCGTTCGAACACATGGTAACTCAGTTTTCTTAATCAGTCAAGTTCAAAATCCATATACGAGAACTCAAGCTGAAAAAATTCCTTTACGGTATCAGATATGCCCCGCCCGCTCAAAAAACCCGGAAGGCCCGCCGCTTACCGAGCGGCAGACCTTCCGGGCTGCGATGTTTGATATTAATTAAGAAAGAACGTTCAAAAGAAATTGTTGTGTAACCCTATCTCCTTTTGACAGTTAAAAGTATAGCACTCCCTTGTGTCGATTCTGTTAAGAAATCTTTAAAGAACCATGTTGTTTCTAGATCCCCATGGTGAAGAAGCTCATCTGATCTGTCTCCGGAAGACCGTCGAATACGCCGTAGCTCCTTAGAGCGTCTGTGGCGGTTTTGTTCAGCTTCGCCCTGTTTACCGCTTCCTCTATGGTATCGAAAGGCTTCTCCCTGTATCCGTCCTCCAGAGCCTTCGCAGCCCCCTCTCCCACTCCCTCCAGTGCGATAAACGGAAGGAGGAGCTTGCCGTCTTCGATCCAAAATTTTAGGCCGTGAGATTTTTCCAGACAAGGCTTTTCGAATCGGTAGCCTCTGGAATACATCTCATAGGCCACCTCCATCACCATAGCGGACGAGCTTTCCTTTGCCGTGGCGTTATTTCCCTTGGCGGCGATCTCATCTATCCGGTCGAGGCAGGCTCCGGAGCCTTTGAGTATGGTGTCTGCTTCGAAATCCGCCGCTTTGCTGGTGAAATAGGTAGCGTAAAACTCCGCCGGGTAGTACACCTTGTACCACGCCATCCTGAATGACATCATGACATATGCCACCGCGTGAGCCCTTGGGAACATGTACTGAATCTTAATACAGGAATCTATGTACCAGTCGGGAACACCGTGATCCTTCATGACCCTAAGCTGCTCCTCGTTGAGAGGCTTATTCTTTCTCACATCCTCCATGATCTGAAACGCGGTTTTATTCTCTATTCCCTTCAGTATCAGGTAGTTCATAATGTCGTCGCGGGTGGATATCACCTCTCTCATGGTGGCTGTACCATTTCTTATGTAATCCTGTGCGTTGTTCAGCCACACGTCCGTACCGTGGGAGAACCCGGAAATCCGTACCAGATCTGCGAATTTATCCGGTTTCGTGTCATCCAGCATCTGCCTTACGAAGGAGGTTCCGAACTCAGGAATGCCGTAGCTACCGTGGGTGAACCGGTAGTCCGGATCCTTTATGTCCAGAGCCTCGACTCCGTTGAATATGCTGAGCACCTTTCCATCCGTCAGATCTACGGTCAAAGGATCCACTCCCGTCATATCCTGAAGCTGTCTTATCATTGAGGGCACATCGTGGCCCAGGATATCCAGCTTCAGCAGGTTCTGGTCTATCTTATGATAGTCAAAGTGGGTGGTAATTATATCAGACTTCATATCGTTGGCAGGGTGCTGTACGGGGCAGAACTCGTATATCTCGTGATCGTCGGGCACTATGATTATGCCGCCCGGATGCTGTCCCGTGGTCTTTTTAACCCCTGTGCATCCTGCGGTAAGCCTGTCAATCTCGAATTTGTTTTCAGAGCGCTGTGTTTCCTCGAAGAACCTTCTGACGTATCCGTAGGCGGTCTTATCGGCTACAGTGCCTACTGTACCGGCCTTGAACACGTTCTTTTCTCCGAATATGGTTCCCACGTACTTATGGGCCGTAGCCTGGTACTCACCGGCAAAGTTAAGGTCTATATCAGGCTCTTTCTCTCCTTCGAACCCGAGGAAGGTGGCGAATGGTATGGTGAATCCGTCTCTTTTCATCGGCGTCCCGCACTGTGGGCAATCCTTTTCAGGCATATCTATGCCGCAGTCGTAGAGATTTTTATCTCCCCACTCCAGGTGATGGCAGTTAGGGCATATGTAGTGCGGGTCCAGAGGATTCACCTCTGTTATTCCCGCCATGGTGGCGGCAAACGAAGATCCTACCGACCCTCTGGAGCCTACCAGATATCCGTCCTGTAGAGACTTGTTGACCAGCATCTGAGCCGATACGTACATCACCGCATATCCGTTCCTGATAATGGAGTTAAGCTCCTTTTCCAGTCTCTCCCCTATAGGCTCCGGAAGAGGGTTTCCGTATATGCTGTAGGCCCTCTCCATACAGGTGTTCATCAGGGTTTTCTCGGCTCCCTCAATTTTAGGCGGGAATTTTCCCTTAGGCACCGGTCTGATCCCGTCGTCTATCATGGACGCTATGAGATTGGTATTATCCACGACAACCTCTCTGGCTCTCTCTCCCAGGTAAGAGAACTCCTCCATCATTTCGTCGGTGGTCCTCATGTAGAGTCCCTGCCCGTTCTCCGCGTCCTTATATCCCATGCCTGCCATGAGGATGTTTCTGTATATGGCGGATTCAGGCTCGTCGTAATGGGCGTCGGTAGTGGCGACCACAGGTTTCCCCAGCTTATCTCCCAGAGCCAGTATCCTCCTGTTCAGCTCCATCAAATCTTCATTGCCGTTTACAGTTCCGTTTTCCACCATGAATCTGTTGTTTATCAGCGGCTGTATCTCCAGATAGTCATAGAAGCCTGCGATCTCCTCGATTTCGTCCTCCGGCAAACCGGCGAGGACGGCTCTGTAGACCTCGCCTGCTTCACATGCCGACCCTATTATTATCCCCTCTCTGTGCTCCCGGATGACCGATTTAGGAAGACGGGGCTTTTTATAGAAGTAGTTGAGATGGGAGAGTGATACCAGCTTATATATGTTTTTAATGCCCTCCTGGCTCTTTGCCAGTAGTATTATGTGGTTGGTTGGTTTCTTTTTATAGTCTATGGCTCCGTCCGGCAGGCGGCAGTCTCTGTCGTCAAAGACGTACCCCTCCATACCGTAGATGATCTTTATATTTACGCCCTCCTCGGCCAGCTTGTCCGCGGTATTTGCCGCGTCCGTGAAGCTTTGAACCACACCGTGGTCTGTTATGGCCACAGCAGGCTGTCCCCATGCTGCCGCCGTCTCTACCAGGGTTGCCGTATCGTTCAGTCCGTCCATGGCGCTCATCTTCGTGTGAGCGTGGAGCTCCACTCTCTTTCCCTCCTGACAGGTGTCCTGTCTCCTGTGAATTTGCCCCTTTTCTATTACCTTGACCATGACCACCGGACAGTGTTCGTAAGCATCCTCCTCGACTTCACCCTCCGCCTTAATGTAATCACCGGCTGAAAGAAGGGAATCAATTTCTTTCCACTTTTCAGCCGATACGAAGCATTTCAGGCAAGCCGACGTCTTCTTGTCCGTTATGAGAAGCGTGACCATGGTTCTGCCGTTTCGGGTAGTTCGGGCTTCCTTCTTGAATACCGTCCCTTCCACGGTCACCGGACTCATTCCGGCAGCGAGAGAAGAGAGGTCCGTAACCCGGCCGGACACGCCTCTGCCTCCCATGACAAAGCTGCCCTGTGCCGGGGCCTCTTTTTTTCTGCCCTTCCGAGATCCGGTACTCTGAAATGACTTCCGCGGGGCAGCATTTTCACCGGCTTCTCCATTCTCTGAGGCTCTTTCTTTTTCCTCCTCGACGGAAGCCCTTATGTCCCCTTCCTCTGCCGCCTCAAAGGCCGATCTGGCCTTATCGTACATCTCCTCATCGTTGATGAACCTTACTCTGAAGGAATGACCCAGGTGCTCTCTTATGAGGGAGGCGAACTGAGGAGCGACTTGGCTGTTCAGCCTGTCGGCGGCCATCCTGCCCAAGGTGGAGATATTCAGAAGATCATCCCTGATCCGGGCGCTTTCCGGAATTATATTGCCGGTCAGCGTGGCGTATTTCCCGTTTATGATCTGTATCATATGGAGAATGAAATATTTCATCTGCTCTTCGGGCTCCATGACCATGGCTTCCTTTTGATATGTGAATTGACACCGAACCCGGCGGAGCTCGGGTATCCGTTTCATTATGCCCTCCTTGACCTTTTCCACATCGTCATAAGGCATAACAAAATTAAGCCCCACCTTAACAGTCAGAGCCGTCCCATCCTTTGACACACAGGCTCCTAAGATCTCATATCTCAGATCCCTGTCCTTTCCTCCGATTTTTTCCCACTCTATGTATTTATCGAACAGCTCTCTCATTTTTCACTATCACTTTTAAAAGCTCCTCTGCCAGATCCCCTTCTGAAACGGTTTTCAGTATCTGACCTTCCTTAAATATGACTCCCTTTCCGTCGCCGCCTGCCACGCCGTAATCCGCCATCCGGGCCTCTCCGGGGCCGTTTACCACGCAGCCCATCACGGCGATTTTTATACCCTGTCTCAGTCCGGAAAGACCTGCTATGCCCTGCTCCACTTCCTCTGCCAGCGCTTCCAGGTTTATCCTGGTTCGTCCGCAGGTAGGACACGATACCAGATTGTATGCCGGCACTCTCATCCCCAGCACTTCCAGTATTTCTACGGCGAATCTGACCTCCTCCACAGGGTCTGCCGTCAGGGACACTCTCATGGTATCTCCTATGCCCGATAGGAGAAGCGCTCCAATACCGGCTGCGGACTTAGTTTTGCCTCTTTTCAGGGTGCCTGCCTCCGTGATGCCTATATGTATGGGATGCTCCGTCCTTTCGCTCACTATCCGGTGCGCTCGGTAGTTCATCTTGACGTCCGAGGATTTCAATGAAACCACCAGATTATCGTAACCCATATCCTCGATGATCTCCAGATTCCTGAGAGCGCTCTCGGCAAGGGCCTCAGATGTGACCTTGCCCCACTTCTCCAGAATGTCCCTTTCCAGAGATCCGGAGTTTACGCCGACTCTGATGGGTATATTTCTCTCTGAGGCGGCCTTAACCACCTCTCTCATCTTGCGCCTGTCTCCTATGTTGCCCGGATTTATCCGTATCTTGTCGGCTCCCGCCTCTATGGCGGCTATGGCCAGCCTGTAATCGAAGTGTATATCCGCCACGAGAGGCGTCTGAGTATGCTTTCGAACTCTGGCAAAGACGTTAACGGCCTCTTCGTCCGGCACGGCAAGTCTTACTATCTGACAGCCGGCCTCAGTGAGACCCCTAATCTGGGCGCAGATGCCTTCAAAGTCGTGAGCCTCCACGCTGCACATGGACTGAACCGATACCGGCGCCCCTCCGCCTACCTTTACATTTCCCACAGTTACGCACTTTTTGCTCATTGAAACAACCTCGTTATATCGTTGCACGTTATGAAGATAAACAGTCCCAGAAGGCAGATCATCCCTATCATGTGTATTGTGCCTTCCATTTTATCCGTTATCGCCTTGCCTGTTATCAGTCTTATAATCACGAAGATTATCCTTCCTCCGTCCAGAGCCGGAAGGGGCAGCAGATTGATAAGCGCCAGGTTAAGGCTTATAAGGGCGACAAGGTATATGTAATAGACTCCGCCGTAGGTACTCGTCTCGCTTACAGCCGAAACTATGCCTACAGGGCCGCTTACCTGCTCCATCAGCTCCCCGGACGAGAACATGTCTCTAATGGTGTCTATCATCATCACCGTCATGCTCCACGCCCCATAGGCTCCGTTGGCCGCAGCCTTAAATATATTGTGGGTTACCCGGCAGGTCACTCCGATGACAAGCCGTCCATCCTCTTCCTCCTCAGGGGTTACCGTAACGGTAGTCTCTCCTGAGTCTCTGTCAACTGTAATATCGATGACTCCGTCCTCTGCGGCTCCCGCTGCGATCAGGATTGCCACGTCGGTCCACTCCTCCACTTCCTCACCGTCGATGGACAATATTCTGTCTCCCGGCTCTATTCCGGCCTCCATGGCAGGACTGTCCTCGGTCACCTGATCTATCACCGTCGTACTCATCCCGTATGCCGCCGATATGATGGTAAGGGCAAGAATGGCGATGAGAACGTTCATCGCCGCACCCGCTACAAGTATTATTATCTTCTGCCACCATCTCTTATTGTTAAAAGCTCTCGGATTATCTGACGCTTCGTCGGTGTCCTCCCCTTCCATAGCGCAATATCCGCCCACCGGCACGAGTCTGACAGAGTAGAGGGTTTCTCTTCCCTGTCTTTGGTAGATGGCAGGCCCCATTCCGAAGGCGAACTCATTCACCTGCACCTTGCAGAATCTCGCGGCTATGAAGTGTCCCAGCTCGTGGGGGAATATCATCAGCACGAAGAGAAATATTACGTATATTACTGTCATCATCTCATTCTCCTAAACCCTGTATGCGTCTTCTCTGGCAATTCTATCCGTTTCCACTATATTATCCAAGGTGAGATTGTAGATCGGGTCATGATTTTGTAAAAGCTTTTCCAATTTATCCCCGATATCTGTAAATGAAATCTCCCCGTTTAAGAACCTCTCCACCAGAACCTCGTTGGCTCCGTTCATATACGCCGGGCAGCTGCCTCCCCTTGCCAAGGCCCGGAAAGCCAGCCTGAGACACTTGAACACTTTCATATCGGGCTTTTCGAAGGTCAGACCGGTGAAATCGGTCATCAGATTCAGACTCTTTACGTCCAGCTCCAGTCTGTCCGGATATCCCAGAGCGACGCTTATGGGCACTCTCATGTCCGGCAGACCCATCTGAGCCAGAATAGAGGTGTCCATAAACTCTACCGCCGAGTGAACTATGCTCTGAGGGTGTACCAAAACCTGTATGTTTTCAGCGGGAACGTCGAAAAGCCATCTTGCCTCGATCACTTCCAGGCCTTTATTCATCATGGTAGCCGAATCTATGGTTATCTTTCTTCCCATGGACCAGTTAGGATGAGCCAAGGCCTGACTCACCGTTACGCCCTTCATCTGTTCCTCCTCATACCCTCGGAAGGGACCTCCCGAGGCGGTCAGCAGGATCCGCTTAATCTTCTTTCCCCTGTTTCCTGAAAGGCACTGAAATATGGCGCTGTGTTCGCTGTCCACGGGAAGTATCTTTACGCCGTTTTCCCGGGCTGCTTTCATCACCAGCTCTCCCCCCGCCACCAAGGTTTCCTTATTGGCCAGAGCGATGTCCTTTCCCCCTGTTATGGCGTTATAGGTGGGCACCAGTCCTCTCATGCCCATTAAAGCGTTTAAGACCAGATCTGTCTCCTCGTATGTCGCCGCCCTTATAAGACCCTCTTCTCCGAAGAGAAATTCCGTATCCGGAAGCCGGTCCTTAAGCTCCGACTCCAGCCTGAGGGCGTCATCCTCACAGGCGGTAACGGCAATTAGGGGTCTAAACTCACATATCTGTTCCCTAAACAGCTCGCGGTTCTTTCCGCAGGTCATAGCTGCAACCTTGAACCTATCCGGAAACCTTCTGATAACGTCAAGGCTCTGAGTTCCTATTGACCCGGTGCTTCCCAGGATCGTAATATTCTTCATATCCCCCTCCGTCTGTATCTCCAAGTCTTTTCTCTACATCAAAACCAATACTACGTAATAATATACCATCGGTGCGGTGAAGAGAACGCTGTCAAATCTATCCATTACACCTCCATGACCGGGAATGAGGCTTCCGTAGTCCTTTATTCCCATCTTCCTCTTATAGGCCGAGGCAGTAAGGTCGCCGCACTGAGCCATTACGGAGCCTATAAGGCCTATGACGATGCAGTGAATGGTCATGTCCGGAAGGACTATGCTGTATATTCCGTTCAAGATGGGAAACAGGAACCTGCCGAAAAGGCCGCAGCACACAACGCTGCCTATGATCCCTCCTACCGCCCCCTCCACGGTCTTTTTAGGGCTCAGGTATGGACACAGCTTGTGCTTTCCAAATAACACTCCCGTAAAATAGGCGAATATGTCGGTGCAAAAGGCGGGCAGAAGTACCAGCCATATCATCGCGCCATATATTTCCAGCCTGTCCACCAGGACTACGTGATATGAGAAAAATACCACGTATATAATTCCCAGCATAGTGCCCAGAGCGTCCTCGATCCTTCTCTCATTGATCTTTAACATGTATATGGAGCAGGCCATGACTGACCCCACGAGCCACCCAATGATGTACTCATGGTTCGTTGGGAAAAGACCGCCAACGACGTAAAGGACGGCCATGGCTCCGTATGCTATAGCCCTGCTCGGCTTAACTCCCATGGCGTTGAACCCGTTAAAAAGCTCATTGACGCCCATAAACCCTATTATTATACAGAGGGCGGTTATAAAATATCCGCCCAAATATACCAAAACGAGAAGGGGCACCATACAGAGCCCTGAAATGATCCTTGTCTTCATAATCTGAATCCTCCCCCCTAAACTACTTCCTTCCGCCGAAACGCCTGTCCCGCTTTTCGTACTCCGTGAGCATATCCTCCAGAAGCTCCGGAGTGAAGTCGGGCCACAGCACATCTGTGAATTCCAGCTCGCTGTATGCGCTCTGCCAGAGCATAAAATTGGAGAGCCTCTCCTCTCCGCTCGTCCTTATTATAAGATCCGGGTCCGGCATGCCCCCGTTTTCATCTCCTGTGTAAAGGCGAGACGATATCAGCTCCTCTGTAATTTCATCCGGATCCAGCCTTCCGGCCCTTACATCCTCCGCTATGGATTTCACTCCTCTGGTGATCTCCGCCCTGCTCCCGTAATTGAGGGCAATGGTGAACACCATTCCGTCGTTATCCTCCGTGGCTTTAAGAGCCTTCTCCAAGCTCTCCTTCGCATGAGCCGGCACAGGGCCGCAATCGCCTATCATCCTGACTCTCACATTGTTGCTTACGATCTCGGCAAGCTCCCTGTCCACATATTTTACCAGCAGGTTGAAGATTCCTCCAACCTCCTCCTCTGAGCGCTTCCAGTTCTCGGTGGAGAAGGCGTAAACGGTAAGATATTTAATTCCGAGCTGGGCGGATTTCCTGACGATCTCCTTCATCGCCAGCATTCCCGCATTATGTCCCGCCACACGGGGAAGCATTCTCTTCTTAGCCCACCTTCCGTTCCCGTCCATGATTATTGCCAGATGAGTTAAAGGGGGATCTTTCTCAAGCTCAGTCATGTTAAGCTTCATTTCCTTTCACACTACCCTCTCAAAACTTCAGGCTGCCTCGATAAATCGAGCCAGCCCTAGCAGATTGTCTTATTCAGATATCAGAGCCTAAACCTCCATGATCTCCTTATCTTTAGCCGCTACAATGTCATCAATCTCACTTACGGCCTTTTCTATCTTCTTCTGAACTTCATTCAGTTCGTTTTTCAGGTCGTCTTCCGTAAGCTCGCCGCCCTTCTGCTGCTTTTTAAGAGCGTCGTTAGCCTCTCTTCTCAGATTTCTTACGGCTACTTTAGCTTCCTCTCCCATTTTCTTAGTGGTCTTAGTAAGCTCCTTTCGTCTCTCCTCAGTGACCTGCGGAATGGTAAGTCTAACCGCCTTGCCGTCGTTGGAAGGGGCGATCCCAAGATCCGCCATGTTTATCGCCTTCTCTATATCTCCTATGGTCTTAGGATCAAAAGGGGTTATGAGAAGAGTCCTTGGATCAGGTACCGATATGTTGGATAGATTCTTAAGAGGCGTAGGCATACCATAATACTCCACCACTACCTTATCCAGCAGAGCCGGGTTAGCTCTTCCCGCCCTTACCGTATTGAGATCGCTCTTAAGAACCTCAATGCTCTTACTAATTCTCTCTTCTAAACTCTTGTGACTATGGCTCATGATAAGTCCTCCTATGATATTATGGTTCCTATGTTCTCACCGCACACAGCTCTGAGAACATTGCCCTCCTCCGCTATGGCGAACACGTGTATGGCTATGTTATTATCCCGACAAAGGGTGGCGGCCGTAAGATCCATCACCTTAAGATCCTTTTCCAGTACTTCCATGTGGGTAAGGCTGTCGTACTTTACGGCGTTAGAATCGGTGGCAGGATCTGCCGAATAGACCGCATCCACATTCTTAGCCAAAAGTATTACCTCCGCATCCATCTCCGCAGCTCTTAATGCCGCCGCGGTATCAGTGGAAAAGAACGGGTTTCCCGTACCGGCTCCGAATATGACCACATCCTTATGCTCCAGTTGGCTGATAGCCTTTCTCCTCGCATAAGGCTCCGCTATTTCTCTCATCTCGATGGCCGTCTGTACCTTAGTCTTAACTCCGACAGCCAGAAGGGCCGCCTGAAGAGCCAGAGCATTTATGACGGTGGCCATCATTCCCATGTAATCAGCCGTTGCCCTGTCTATATCGTTACTGCTCCTGCCTCGCCAAAAATTTCCGCCGCCTACGACGATGGCGACCTCCACTCCAAGATCATGAACTTCCTTTATCTGTCTGGCTACTCTGGTCGTCATCTCCTCGCTTATACCGAAACGCTCCTCTCCTGCCAGAGCTTCACCGCTTATCTTCAGAAGTATTCGCTTATACTTAGGTTCCATTATATTAACTCCTTTAATACCAGCCTCCTTCGGCCGCAGTCCGGCGGCCTTCTGTAACATTATATCACGGGGCAAGGTATTATGGGAAGAAAAAAATAGCTGTTATCTCTCAGTGCTTCGTCATATTTATTCAGCCGTCCAATATGTATTGCACTCCTACATTGCTTGGAAGGAAAAAACGTTCAAAAAAAGAAGAAAATGTGATATAATTGAGAAAATAAGGTAATAATCTGAAAAATTTGGAGGAAAAACCAATGCTCCGCATCACACAGATGGCATACGTGATAGCCGTCATGATAGGCTCTGCGGCCTTTGGCTTGCAGATAATGATGTCTATGAAAAACCTCCGCACCGACAACGGCATGGTCAAAAGAAAGAGCACGACGTTTTTTTTAGGACTGCTCTTGACGTTCAACCTGCTGGAATATATGATGGTGATATTTGACGGTCCGTTGGAGCCCGACAGCGTAAATCGCACATTTCTAGTGGAAAATATCCTCTGCGTCGCAATCGCCTGCTCGCTGGTCTGCATGGAAAGAGGCTATGCCGGAGAGCCGTCCAAAAAATGGATTGCTGCGTTTTTCGTTACTATCACCGTGCTGCTCCTGCCGATTGACATGACCTACATCTCCAGGTCGATAGATCTCAACGTCCGTGTCTATCAAGCGGTGATATTGTCCCTAAACGTCACTCTGCTGACCGTGACGTCCTATTTCTGCTTCCGCTCTGTGAAAATCATATTGGCAAAGGAAGATAACAGGAGGGTAGCCACGTATCTGACCCTATGCACGGTCTTTCTGGCGGCACTGTGTATACTCTCCGCCCTGTGCATAATGGGCGCCAGAACAACCTATTCCTCTATCCGAAAGGATAACGAGATATACGTGATATTCTGGACGGCGTTCAACGTGCTGAATCTGATGATGGTCTGGATGTCCTGCAAGCAGCAAAAACCCGCGGTCAGCCGGGACGATATGGTGACGGAGAGAATAGACAGGCTGGCCGACGAAAGAGGTCTCAGCTCCAGAGAAAGAGAGATCGCTTTCCTGCTGTATAAGGGAATGACAAACAGCGAGATAGCGGAAATGCTGTTTCTGTCGACAAACACCATAAAGGTACACACGTCCAACCTTTATCGGAAGCTGGGGGTCAATACAAGAATGCAGGCGGTAGGACTCGTCACATGCGAGGGGGATGAGGAATAA
>CAYTYN010000011.1:28955-38431 GCA_964442135.1 uncultured Oscillospiraceae bacterium | reverse complement strand
AATCAAGCCATAGTGTGATACCGCGCCGGAGGACACGACCCCATTCGGCGCGGTTCCTTTTGTCTTAGGAATACCACCGGCTATGCCGGTGAGAAGGGCAAGCCCCGGAAGCCAAAAAAGTTTGGCTTTAAGGTCTAAAGCCAAACAAAATTGCAAAAAAACAGCCGGAACTGGTAAAAAACAGCTTGCACTACTGCTATATCATGGCAAGCATTTATTAGCTTTCACATGAAAAAAACTGTCTCCATAGAGCTGCTTGCGCATCCCATGGGACAGCTTTCCTTCAAATTCAAATCCAATACCCGTCACAGAGATACCTATTTCAGGTATGTAACCTCAGCTCTCCTCTTGGAACCGTCCAGATGGTCGGCCATAGCGACTTTAGCTTCCTCTACATTCCCGTCTATGATAGCGTCGAGGACTCTCGTGTGCTCTTCTAAAATCTCGTTAAGGTATTCTTCTTTATAAACGATAGCCTTACGGGTTTGTTCGATGTAGCCCTTGTATGATCTGAGAACCTGTGCCATAAAGCGGCTTCTGGTCGCGCTGTAAAGGACATTGTGAAACTCGGTGTTAATCTCGAGAACCTTTTTAGAATCCTTCTTAACCGTGTAGAACTCCATGAGCTCGCAAATCTCCTTGAGCTGGTTAAGCTCACCTTCGGATATTCTCTGGACAGCCCATTCAACACTGAGAACCTCAAGTGCTTTTCTCACAGAGTAGATATCCTCAATGTCCTGACGAGTAAATCCTTTGGCAAAGCAGCCTCTGTTAGGAATGTAGTCGATCAAGCCTTCGCTTTCAAGCTGCTTGAAAGCTTCTCTGATAGGCGTCCTGCTCACAGTCAGCTCTTCTGCTATAACTGTCTCTTTGATTTTTTCCCCGATGCGGTATTCGCCTCTCAAAATCCTGTCTCTGACGATGTCAGCAATTTCATCCGAAAGGGTCATAGGGGCAGCGAATTTTCTTTTTTCGGTCATGAAAATATCCTTTCTCCTAAAAAAGGGCGCTCCACTATCCGAAAATAAAACGGATCAATGAAACACCCCCAATGACATACACATATTCTCCGACCAACTCGCAGGCAGGATACCCGCGAGTCCCCTGTGCCGTAGATGTGCGGTTATCAGTCAGCTACGTAAGGAAGAAGAGCAACTATCCTGGCTCTCTTAATAGCGGTAGTAACCTCTCGCTGATGAAGCGCGCAAGTACCGGTAATCCTCTTAGGGAGGATCTTACCTCTTTCCGTAATGTACTTTCTCAGCTTCTCCACATCCTTATAATCGATGCTTTCTGTCTTATCAGCGCAGAATTGGCATACTTTCTTTTTCTTCATGCCGCCGCCACGTCTTTTCTCCATGTTCAATATCTCCTTTCTTTAGAATGGAACGTCCTCGTCTATAGCCTGGAACGAATCCGGCATGTCGTCATCGAAGTCATCAGCAGGACGCTGATATGACGAAGAGGACGTGTTCTGTCTGGAGGAACCTGAGCTCTGAGCCCTGTCACCCCATTCCAGAAATTCTACTCTGTCCGCTACAACATCAGTGGTATAAACGGTCACACCATCCTTGTTCTTATAGCTTCCGGTCTGTATTCTACCCTGAACGCATACGAGACGGCCTTTAGCAAGGTACTTCTCGCAGTTCTCAGCCTGCTTGCCGAATACAGTGATCCGCGGAAAATCCGTCTGCTTTTCCCCACCTGCCCTTATAGGTCTGTCAACAGCGACGGTAAAGTTGGCTACCGCCATCTGAGTTCCTGCGGTATACCTAACCTCGGGATCTCTGGTCAATCGTCCTATAAGAATTACACTGTTCATGGGCGCACCTCCGATCGCTATTTAGCTTCTTTATTGATGGTGATGTGTCTCATCACATCGTCGGAAATTCTCAGCCTTCTGTCCAGCTCCTTAGGAAGCTCAGGAGAAGCTTGGAATTCAATCACAACGTAGTATCCCTCGTTTTTCTTCTGAATAGGGTATGCAAGCTTTCTCATGCCCCAAACGTCTACGTTGCCGACCTGACCGCCTTCGGATACGATAACACCCTTCACCCTTTCAATACAGGCATCCTTAGCAGTATCCTCTAAAGCAGGATCGATAATGAACATAACTTCGTAGTTGATCATGTTTTCACCTCCCTATGGACTAAATGGCGTAAGTCCAAAACCTACGCAGAGATAAGTGTTTCTAATTCAAAACACCTATGTATTATACGCTATAAACATTATAATTACAAGTGAAAAAAATGAATAAAACGTGGAAGTTTGAAGGTTTTTAGATGGTTATACCCTGTGCATATAAACTTATAAAATTAAAAATTGTAAGGACTCTTCGACGAATGGGAAGAGTCCTCTGAAAGCAAAGAGCCGGTTAAGTCTACCGGTAGCTCCAAACTACGGAGTCACCGTCAGACAGTTTAAATTCATTCTCGGAAACGGTGCTGTCTTCTCCGTTGACGGAAAAGCTCCATGTGCCGGAGATGGAAACCGTGTCGTCAGCTTCAGATGCTTCATCCCCGTCCTCCCGGGCGGCATCATCTTCCGAGCCCTCGCCGTCTTCGTTACCACTGGTTTCATCTTCGTCCGCGTTATATATCCGGTTAATTCCGTATATGGAGGCTGCCGTAGTTTCCACGTTTACAGGTATGTCGTGTACGTTGCAGTAGATCTGAAGGGCGTCCAGAACGGTGGTACCCTCCTCTACGAGGAATTTCTGATCTACTATGTCCTCGGCATCGGAGCCGTCAGGATAATCGATGGTGATGGATACCTGAATAGGATCCTCTATAGAATCCTGTTCCGTACCCTCGGTGCAAGCGGAAGAAACGGCCGCAAGAGCGACTACGGCTGATAGAGCCAAAATCGTTTTAATTACATTCTTCTTCATATTTAATTCACCGGAATCCTTTCAATTCTAAACACGCTGGCTCATCAAAATGTCGTATAACTCAGACGTCTCCTCATTTTCCCGATCGTATACGATTTCTCCTCCCACCACGGTCATGTCCGCGGACAGATCGGCGAAGCTCCGGACGTCTGATCGGAGCAGATCCTCGGAAAAGACGGCAAAGTCGGCACAGCTGCCTACAGCGATGGTTCCAAGCCGCTCTGAGGTGCCGGTGATAAGCGCGGCTTCTTCGGTAAGCTGGGCAAGGGCTTCCTCCGCCGTATGACAGTTATCAGTCACAGGGCGGGAAACCATAGACGTTGGCCAAGTGGTTACAATAGTCTCAGGAGCAATGAGATCGGCCTTAAGCTCATCTGACAGACAGGAATCGGAAGCTATGACGAAGGTATTGTTCCTACAGCCTTTGTCCCTCAAGGTGTCCAGCACCCTGTAGGCCCTGATGAAGGATTCTTCATCCAGAGCCTCGATGTTTATATTAAATCCTCTTTCCGCCGCCGGGGAGATCATTTCCATGAGATCCTCCGGCCTTACGTGGGACAGCGCTTCGTCCGTTCCGGCTTCCAGCTTAAGGGTATTATACTGGATTAAACCATCCAGCTCGGAAAACCTGGTCCGTTCGTTTATCAGAAGCTCGGTTAAAAGCATGGGCATTAGCCTTCGGTTCACGGTAACGCTTCCCATGAACCTTTGAAGGATAGGCTCAGCGTCCTCCGACGCGGTAAAGTAGGCATGCTGGAAGACAGAGTTGAAAAACTGGTTGGAGAAGGAGTCAAAGACAGCAGTGAAGCCTTTTTCAGCCATCTCCCGTGACAGATCTGTTATGGCGGCCGTCAAAGCCTCCTCATCGTAATCCACGAGAATAAAGAGTGCCTGGTTTATGGTGATGTTCTCTTCATCTTCTTCCTCCATGACCTGATCCAGTATGTCCTTGGCCGCTGAATTGAGCCAAAGGGTGAAGCCGTCGTCTGCCATGATGACAATGGAGGTCTCCGACGATATTTCGTCCAGAAGCATACGTCTGTCCTCAGGGGTCGGGTAATCATCGAGGAGGCGGTGGTTAAACCCCCAGGCGAAGAGTGTGCTTCCGTCCTCAGGCATAGCGTCTCTAATCTCGTCGAGAACCTTATCCATATCCCATACAGGATCCAGCTCCGGATATCTGTTTCGGAAAAGCTCTCTTAAGAATGTGCCGTGAGCGTCTATAAAGCCGGGATATACGAACTTACCCTCCAGATCGTGTATTACCGTATCCGGAGAAGCCAATTCTTCCATGTCAGAGCTGTCTCCGAGAGCCATGATCTTTCCGTTCCGAACGGCGACCGCCTCCACGAAGGTCTCCTCTTCCTCGCCTATGTAAATGTTTCCGCCTGTGAAAATGGTGTCTGCGAAATTCTTCTTCTTAAATCCAAATGCCATAATCTGCCTCCTGAAATTAGCTCTATCCTATTCTAACATAAAATCAACCCTTGCGGTATAATATAATCACGAAAACGATAATAACAGAGAGGGTTGTAAGTGGGTACGAAAGCCGGCCGAAGCCGGTGAACCCGATCAATCGTCGGAGGACGGAATGTCTCCCACACCTGACAGCACCAGACGAGGTCTGTAAGGGAACAGGTCGATATCACTTGCAGAGGTAACTCCGGAGAGCACCAGTACAGTGTCAAGGCCGGATTCTATTCCCGCCACTATATCCGTATCCATACGGTCTCCGATCATGGCTGCGTCCTCCGAGTGGACACCCAGCATTCTCAGGCCGGTTCTCATCATAAGGGGATTAGGCTTGCCCACGAAATAAGCCATCTTTCCCGTGGCCATCTCGATAGGCGAGATGAGAGCTCTGCATGCCGGAACTATGCCGTCGCTGGTAGGTCCCGTCAGGTCTGAATTGGTTCCTATGAGCCTGGCTCCCGACAATACCAGAGATACCGCTTTGCATATGGATTCGTAGCTGTATGAATGACCTTCTCCTACTATCACATAGTCAGGATTCTTGTCGGTTATAGCTACTCCGGCTTCATAGAGGGCGCCCACCAGACCGGGCTCCCCTATTACGTAGGCGCTGCAGTGGTGACGCTGACCGGTCACGAATTTAGCTGTGGCAAGAGCGCTGGTATAGAAGTGGCTCTTGTCCACGTCCAGTCCCATGCTCTGAAGCTTCAGCTTCAGCTCCAGGGGAGTTTTACCGCTGTTATTGGTCAGGAAGAGGAACTTTTTATCGTTGGCGTACAGCCACTCTACGAATTCTCTGACCCCGGGGAGAAGCTTGTCCCCGTGATAGATCACTCCGTCCATATCGCATATGAATCCTTTTTTTGATCTCAGGCTTTCCAAAAAATATCATCTCCTTTATTTCTTTCTCACCCCCATCATATTATACAGGGGGAATGTAAAATAGGTGGGGCATATGTTAAATTATAGTAAAATACGAAACAGCCCTGCGTTCATGAGATAAAACAGGGCTGTTATATTCAAATCTGCGGGCGGCACTATCGGATATATACCTTAGGAAGCCGCTGGCCAAAAGCACAGCAGATTTCGTAGCTTATGGTTCCCGTAGCCTTGGCTATGTCGTCAGCGGTAACCGAGTTAATTCCGTCGGAGCCCATAACTATGACCTCATCTCCCAGCTTAACGTTGGGAACCGCAGAAACGTCGACCATACACTGATCCATGCATATGTTTCCGGCGATTGGGCAGACCACTCCGTTTACGATAACCTTAGCGACAGAGGAATAGGGACGGGGATATCCGTCGGCATATCCTAAAGCGAGGGTAGCAATCCTGGCAGGCTTAGAGGATATGTACTTTCTTCCATAGCCTACAGAGAAGTTTTCGGGGACATCCTTCAGATGAACGATGTTGGCCTTTACGCTCATAACAGGCTTTATGGAGAGCTGGCTTACATCAACCTCGTCGGACGGATAACATCCGTAAAGGATTATGCCCGGGCGAACCCCGTCGAAGTAAATTGACGGTATCTCCATTATGGAAGCGCTGTTGGCGAAGGTTCTGTAAGGAAACCTGACGCCGGCCTTAGATAGCTCCCCGTAAAAGGCATTGAACTTGGATTCCTGCTCTATAGAAAACGTTTTGTCGGCGGCATCAGCCGTGGCCATATGGGAAAACAGACCCTTGATCTTAAAGTTAGGAAGGTTATCCATTCTCTTAATGTCATCGATAGCGTAGGCGGTGTCGTCCGCCAGATAGCCGATCCTGCCCATGCCCGTATCTACTGCGACAAGTCCCTCCACAGTCTTGCCTGCGGCGGCGGCAGCGTCGCTTATGGCCTTGGCGTTGGCTGAATCGCAGACTACCGGTGTTATGTCGTATTCTACGATAGTATCGGCGTACATATCAGGAGTCAGACCCAGCATTATGATGTCTTCCTTGGCGCCGGCTTCCCTCAGGGAAACGGCCTCCTGAAGAGTAGCGATGGCAAAGGTCTTTACACCGTTTTCTCTCAACACCTCGGCGCACCTTATGCTGCCGTGTCCGTAAGCATCAGCCTTTATCACCCCAATAAGCTCACGACCGGCGGCCTTTGCCTTTATCTGCTTGATGTTGTAGTCAAGGTTGTTAAGGTTTATCTCAACCCAAGCCGGTCTGATTGCTTCTTTATACATTACTGTGAACCTTCTTTCATCTGTCAATTTTCTATGCGAATATCCGCGGAAACAATTATATCATATGAGAGGCTTGCGGGCAATGACCTCATTTCTGCCCGGGCCATTGGAAATCATGGTTATGGGGAAACCGATCAGTCTTTCGACCTCATCCACATAATTCCGGCACTCTTCGGGAAGATCCTCATATTTCCTGATTCCTCTTATGTCGCACCTCCAGCCGGGCAGCATTTTATATACAGGCTTTGCCCGTTCTAAAGCGGTGGTGTTAGGAAATACGTCGGTTACTTCGCCGTCGATCTCATATTGGGTGCATACAGGTATCTCGTCCAGATATCCCAGAGGATCCACTACTGTCAGAGCCACCTGAGTAGCTCCCTGTAGCCTGCAACCGTATTTCGTGGCAACGGCGTCGAGCCAGCCCACTCTCCTCGGTCTTCCCGTGGTGGCGCCGTACTCCCCGCCGTCTCCTCCTCTTTTTCTAAGCTCTTCGGCCTCGTCTCCGAATATTTCGCTCACAAAGGCGCCGGCTCCCACAGCGGAAGAATAGGCCTTTACAACGGCTAAAACATCGGTTATGGCGTAGGACGGAAGTCCCGCCCCGATGGCTCCGAAGCCCGCCAGAGTAGATGAAGAGGTGACCATGGGATAAATGCCGTGGTCGGTATCCTTCATAGCGCCCAGCTGACCCTCCAGCAAAATGTCCTTGCCGGCTTTGTAGGCGTCGTACAGGAAGGCTGACGTATCGCAGACGTAAGGCCTTACCATTTCGGCATACTCCCTGACGGTTCTGAATATCTCATCGGGATTCAGAGCAGGCTTTTTATAGAGACAGGTGATGAGAGTGTTCTTCAGGGTGCAGATGTTATCTATCTTTTCCCTAAGGCTGTGGTCGTCCATGAAGAGCTGGTGAACCTGAAAGCCGATTTTGGCGTACTTATCGGAGTAGCAGGGAGCTATGCCTGACTTAGTCGAGCCGAAGGACTTTCCGCCAAGTCGTTCCTCCTCGTATTCGTCCAACAAAATGTGATAGGGCATGACGACTTGGGCTCTGTCCGACACCAGAAGCTTGGGCGCCGGCACCCCGTCCTCTTCCAGAGACTTAAGCTCTTTGACGAGAAACGGAATGTTGAGAACCACACCGTTTCCCAGCACGTTAGTGGTGTGGCTGTTGAAAACTCCCGACGGAAGCATGTGAAGAGCGAATTTGCCGTAGTCGTTTTTTATAGTGTGACCTGCGTTGCTCCCGCCCTGGAACCGGACTACAATATCGCTTTCACAGGCCAAAACGTCAGTGATCTTTCCCTTTCCTTCGTCGCCCCAGTTGGCGCCGACAATTGCTTTAACCATATATCTTCCTCCTAACTGCTGAGTTATACGTTTATCTCCGCCTCCACGCCAAGAAGGCCTCGGTTTTCTTCCAGTATAGGCTCGATGACGTCCTTAAGGTACTCCGCCGTCTGCTCGGGAGCCCTTCCCACGTAGCTTTCAGGCTTCATGACCCTGTCCAGAGCCTCACGGCTTACGTTAAAGACCGGGTCCGCCGCTATTCTGTCGAGAAGGTCATTGGCCTTCCCCTGCTCCTTCACCGTTTTTCCCGCTTCCATGGAATGAACCCTGATTCTCTCGTGAAGCTCCTGCCGGTCTCCTCCGGCCTTTACAGCGTCCATCATAATGTTTTCCGTAGCCATAAACGGAAGCTCCGCCATGAGATGAGCCTCGATAACCTTGGGATATACCACCAATCCCTTGGAAACGTTCATATACAGCTCCAGGATGCCGTCGGTGGCGAGGAAGGCCTCGCTGACGGATATCCTCTTATTGGCCGAGTCGTCGAGGGTTCTTTCGAACCACTGGGTGGAAGCGGTGATGGCCGGATTCAGAGCGTCAGTGATGACGTAATTGGCGAGGGACGCCATCCTCTCCGAGCGCATGGGATTCCTCTTATATGCCATAGCCGACGAACCGATTTGGTGCTTCTCGAACGGCTCCTCTATCTCCTTCATGTGTTGGAGAAGCCTTATATCGTTGGAGAACTTATGGGCTGACTGGGCGATGCCGGAGAGGACGTTAAGAACTCTGCTGTCCGCCTTTCTGGAGTAGGTCTGTCCGGATACAGGGTAGCATCCGTCGAATCCCATCTTCTCGGCGATTTTTTTATCGAGGAGCTTACATTTTTCCTGATCTCCGTCGAACAGCTCCATAAAGGACGCTTGGGTCCCCGTAGTGCCTTTAGAACCCAGAAGCTTCAGAGTGGAAAGGACGTAGTCAAGGTCGCCGAGATCCATGACTAAATCGTTCAGCCACAGAGTGGCCCTTTTACCCACGGTGGTAGGCTGAGCGGCCTGGTAGTGGGTATATGCCAAAGTCGGCATGTCCTTATATTCTTCCGCAAAATCGGCAAGGGAGGCTATGGTATTTATCAGCTTCCTCCTGATGAGAAGGAGCCCCTCCTTCATCACTATCATATCAGTGTTATCGCCGACGTAGCAGGACGTGGCTCCCAGGTGGATGATCCCCTTAGCGTCAGGACATTGACAGCCGTAGGCGTAGACATGGCTCATCACATCGTGGCGAACCTCCTTCTCACGAGCCCGGGCTACATCATAATTTATGTCATCCTGATGGGCCTTCAGCTGATCTATCTGACCTTGGGTTATGGGAAGTCCCAGCTCCATTTCGGATTCCGCAAGAGCGATCCACAGCCTCCTCCATGTCCTGAACTTCATCTCAGGAGAAAAGATGTACTGCATTTCCCTGCTGGGATATCTTTCCGAGAGGGCGCTGGTGTAGTTGGTGTTTGACATATATTCCTCCTAATGTACCGGCAGGTGATAATCTCTTAGACAATTTCTGATTATATCATTAGAGAAGACATAATTCAATTTTTTAAGAACATCTGACCCGTCAAGCTGCCGTGAAATTTTTGGACGGCGATT
>CAYTYN010000011.1:0-28855 GCA_964442135.1 uncultured Oscillospiraceae bacterium | reverse complement strand
TTTGGACGGCGATTGTAGATCAGCTCATGCTCCCGAGCGGAAACTCTGCTTGTAATCAGGCGGGAGTTATAGTATATTAGTCGTAAGTTCGGGAAGGAAAGGAGAGAGAGGTATGAATGCAGTTTTCTGGCTGATTTTGATCATTGGGCTGGTTGTGCTGGAAATCGTTACCCTTGGGCTTACGTCGATCTGGTTCGCCGGAGGCGCTCTGGCAGGCTTCATTCTTTCCATGCTGGACGTGCGGCCCGTTTTCCAGTGGGCGGCGTTCTGTGTGGTTTCTCTGATACTGCTGTTCTGTACACGGCCTTGGGCTCTGCGCTATTTTAACAGCCAGAAAAAGGTAAGGACCAATGTGGACAGCCTGATCGGAAAGACGGCTGTAGTCACATCCGAGGTTTCCAATCCGGAGGGGCAGGGAGAAGCTGTGGTGAACGGGTTGACCTGGACAGCGCGTTCAGCCGATGATTCCGTGAAAATACCCGAGGGCACTCATGTGGAAATCACCGAGGTACAGGGCGTAAAGCTGATTGTAAAAATAAAGAAGGAGGGCTGATATATGCCGCAGTTAATAGGTACCGTACTAATAATTATTCTGATTATTTTTGTTCTGATGATTCTGTCTTCCTGTATCAGGATTGTGCCCCAGGCAGAGGCGTTCGTAGTAGAGCGGCTCGGCGCGTATATGGGAACTTGGGGAGTGGGAATTCATTTCAAGGCTCCGCTTATCGACCGTGTGGCAAAGCGTGTTTCTCTGAAGGAGCAGGTAGCGGACTTCGATCCCCAGCCGGTGATTACGAAGGATAATGTAACCATGCGTATCGATACGGTGGTGTTCTTCCAGATCACAGACCCGAAGCTGTTCGCCTACGGCGTAGATAATCCGATTATGGCTATCGAGAACCTGACGTCCACCACCCTGCGTAATATCATCGGTGAGCTGGAGCTGGATCAGACGCTGACCTCCCGTGAAGTGATCAATACGAAGATGAGATCTTCTCTCGACGTAGCTACCGACCCTTGGGGTATCAAGGTAAACCGGGTGGAGCTGAAGAATATCATTCCGCCGGCGGCAATTCAGGACGCCATGGAGAAGCAGATGAAGGCAGAGCGGGAGCGCCGTGAAGCGATTCTCCGTGCGGAGGGCGAGAAGAAATCCACGATTCTGGTAGCCGAGGGAAACAAGGAGTCAGCGATTCTGGACGCGCAGGCGGAAAAGGAAGCGGCCATCCTACGGGCAGAGGCGAAGAAGGAAGCCATGATTCGTGAGGCGGAAGGCCAGGCGCAGGCGATTCTGAAGGTTCAGCAGGCCAATGCGGACGGCCTGAGGATGCTGAAAGACGCCAACGCAGACAGCGCGGTCTTGCAGCTGAAGAGTCTGGAAGCCTTTGCCAAGGCGGCAGACGGACAGGCGACCAAGATTATTATCCCGTCCGAGATTCAGGGACTGGCGGGCATGGCGAAGGCCATTACGGAAGTGGTCAAGGAAGGATAACATGCGGGCGCAATGTTATTCGAGGAGATATAAATGAAAATGATATGCCGGAGGCTGCGGCGCGGGAAACCTGCGCCGCAGCCTCTTTTATGATGAAATAAACTCTGCCGCCCCCGGAACATCTTACGGAATTCTTACGAGTGTATTAAGAATTCTTAATGTTGAGACATATACATTGACTTCTCAGTTCATGATAGATACAATAGTGCAGAGTTAGACAAAAGGGTAAATCTGCCCGGTGTATGTTGGAAGGGAAATGATATGCTTAAGTTAGAACGGGTATCAAAATTTTATTCGGCAGGGGGCGTAGTATCGTCGGGGTTTTCTAAAGTAAATCTGGAATTCCGCCGAGGCGAATTCGTCGCCATCACAGGGGAGAGCGGAAGCGGAAAGACCACCCTGTTAAACGTAATATCAGGACTGGATTCCTTCGAAGAGGGAGAAATGTACATAGAGGGAAGGCCTACCTCAGGATTTTCCGGTCAGGATATGGAGGAATACAGAAAAAAGTACATAGGAAACATATTTCAGACCTTCAATCTCATCAACAGCTATACAGTCTACCAGAACGTGGAGCTGGTGCTCCTTCTGGCCGGATACAGAAAAGATGAGATAGAGGACAAGGTGAAGAGCATAATAGCCAGGGTTGGACTTTCGGATTATGAAAGGACGAAGGCGTCTAAGCTTTCAGGGGGACAGAAGCAGAGAGTGGCCATAGCCAGAGCCTTGGCGAGGGAGACCCCTATTATCGTTGCGGACGAACCGACGGGGAATTTGGACAGCAGATCCGCAGCCGACGTAATAGAGCTTCTTCACGACGTTTCTCAGGATAAACTGATAATAGTGGTAACTCATAACTACGATCAGGTAGAGCCATATGTGACCAGAAAGATCACCATGCACGATGGGAAGGTGGTGGAGGATAAGAAAACCGGGAAACAGGAGGTTGAAGAGGGTGAATGGCAAAGGGAGGCTAATACACCGGGTCAGCTGTCCCTTGGCAGCACCTTTCGACTGGGAATGCGAAACACCTTCAATCTGCCCGCTAAGTTCCTTTTGCTTTTCTTCGTGTTCCTGTTTATCTGCAACGGAACATTCATGGCATATTCCAGCTTTAAAAGTCAGGGAAGCGTAACCTCAGGCTTGGGTTACACCTACTATTTTACCGAAGCCAGGGCGGACAGAATAGAAGTGACTAAGGAAGACAGAACTCTGTTCACGGAAAGTGATTACGAAAAGCTGCTGGCATTGGATCACGTTAAATTCCTGGAGAGAGAGGATATACTTCTGGACATGCCTATAGGATTATACGGCGAGAGCATGGAATACTACATATCCGCTTTTGCGGCGAAGGCGTCCGATTACGAGAGCATGCTGGCAGCAGGCAGGATGCCGGAGAAGGACGACGAGATTATATTCCTCTTCGATGAGGAGGACGCTTATATTTCCGATTCCATGATGGAGTCAAGCCTGGAACAGTCTCTAAACGCCTACGATTACAGTATGGGAACGGAATTGTCCGATATGATCATAGTCGGATACGGCTATCTGACGGAGGAAGTGAAGGAATTCCTCGAAGAAAGCACAGAATGGACTGACGGAATCATCGGTATGACTGAGGATAAGCTGCGGGATTTGGAGATGGATAAGGTGGCGGAAAGCTCCGACTTGGAGATACTCATAGGGGACAAGATAGTGACCTACAGTAACTACGGGTATTTCAACCTGACGGTAGGTTCATCCATGGAAGAGGGAGAGATACTGATTCCCGAGGATATGGCCTATATCGGAGGAAACGGCTACACCAAGGCCACAGAGCTGACCCTGCAGGCGACCAATCCATTCGAGACTAAGGGTGTGGATCTGAACATATCCGGAACCTATAATCAGCAAAACGTATCCGCCGTAGTCGGGGTAAGCGACTACGACAGCGTAGCGGGAAATATATATATAAGCAGAGCAGACTACGAAAAGCTGTTTGGGGACGTTCACTATCAGGCCAGCGTATTCGTTGAAGACGCGAGATACGGGGCAGATGTAGCCGAAGCCATAGAGGCGGCGGGATTCACCGCCTTCTATATATATCAGGCATACACCAGCTATGAGGCCTCCACAACGGCTATAATGAATACCTTCAGGGCCATTGTCCTGATCGGGGTTCTGGCGGTGCTCTTCTTTGTCAGCTACTTCATCATAAAGCTCATATTTAAGTCGAGAAATTCCTACTACTCCATATCGAGAATGTTGGGTGCGACGAAGAAAAACTGCGCCGCCCTGATAAGGTGGGAGATGTTCATAATCTTCAACATAGCCTTCTTCGTATTGGCGGCGTCGGTGGCAGGCGCGGCGGCAGAGGTATACCGGCCTCCTGCCCTGCTGATATCTCTGGCCCGATACATAGATCCTTGGGATTATCTGGTGCTGTACGCCATACTTTGCCTGATTTCGGTGCTCCTTGCCGAAAGGAACTCGGGGCAGATGTTTAAAAAGACGGCTATGAACGCCCACAGAGAGGAGGTGTAGAGCATGATAAAGCTTAACGGTGTAGAAAAGTATTTCAATAGGAAGAAGAGCAACGAGATACGCGCCATCGATCATACCGGTATCGAGCTGGGAGATTCAGGATTGGTCGTATTCTTAGGAAACTCAGGCTGTGGAAAGACCACTCTCCTAAACGCCATAGGCGGCCTGGACAAAGTGGACAAGGGGGATATCTTCATAGACGGGGAAAGGATGACCCGACGGTCAGAATCCAAGCGGGACGAGCTGAGGAACACGAGCATTGGATATATCTTCCAAAACTATAACCTTCTCGAAGACAGCACAGTGTTCGACAATGTAGCCATAGTCCTGAAGATGATAGGGATAAAGGATAAAGACGATATATCGAAAAGAGTTATGTCGGTCTTAAGCCGCCTTGGCATAGACAAATACAGAAACCGTCCGGTGAAAGCCCTTTCCGGAGGGGAGCGGCAGAGGGTAGGAATAGCGAGAGCCATAGTCAAGGATCCGAAGATAATCATAGCCGACGAGCCGACGGGAAACCTAGACAGCCGCAATACCATAGAGATAATGAACATAATCAAGGCTATATCCAGAAAGAGGCTGGTTATTCTGGTAACCCATGAGAGGGATATAGCCGAGTTCTACGCCGACAGAATGGTGGAGATCGTAGACGGACGCGTGGTTTCCGACAGGGAAAATCATACAGACGAAGACTTGGACTACCGGCTGGAGAACCGGATATACCTTAAGGACATGCCGGTAATGGAAGAACTGACGTCTCCTGACGGACTGAAGATAACTTACTACAGCGACAGAGACATACAGCCGGAATCCATTCGGGTAGTGATTAAGGATAACAATATTTACGTCAAAACCGATGAGGCTCTGAACTACGGCTCTGAGTCCATGGACATAGTCGACGGCCACTATAAAAAGCTTTCCAGAGATATATACGAGGATTACGACTTCAACTGCGAGGGAGCGGAGGATTTTGTCCCTAAATACACTTCCGTATATACCCTTGGAAGCTCTCTATGCACCGGCTTCAGTAAAATCCGAAGCTACTCGGTCATAAAGAGGATACTCCTCATCGGATTCGTCTTAGCCTCCATGTTCACAATCTACGCTGTGAGCAACATAGCAGGGATAACCAGTATAGCCGACGAAAAATTCCTTGCGGTAAACAGAAATTACCTGACGATAAAGACAGGCTCTCTCACTGAGGAGCAGCTGAGCAGGTATGAGGATATGGAGGGTATATACTATGCTCTTCCCGGAGATTCGACGGCGACCTTCTTCATGTCGCTGGGGGACTATTTCCAGTCGTCAGGGATGGGAGTTACCATAGGAGGCTCTATGGCTGCGGTGGAAACCATAGAAGAGGCCTCTATCATCGAGGGCAGAATGGCGGAGAGCTCCTCTGAACTGGTTCTCGATACTGAAATAGCGGATATTCTCGTGGCAAGGGTTTACAGCGACGCTATCCACATCGGCGTTGACAGCTACGGGGAGCTTGTGGGAAGAACCTTTGAGATAATCGGATATAGGGAATACACCATAACAGGGGTCGCCTCTACAGGCAGTCCGTGTATCTACGCCATGAAGGACGAGCTTATGGACATAATAGTGAATCAGATGACCGATGAAGAATGGTACGGAGAAATCTCAGACACAGGTCTCGGAATGGAGGTAAAGGCGTACAGCCTGATAGAGGATAACGAAGAGATTCAGATAGTATCGGGACAGGCTCCCGTTTCCGATTACCATGCACTGGTGCCGGAGGAGCTGAGTAATACCTACCCGATCGGTTCCGGAATAGATGTGGAAATAAACGGAGAAAAGCTTATCGTATCAGGCTTCTACAGCGACGCCCGCATGGGCGGCTACCTGTATGTATCCGATCACACTAAGCTTATCTCAAGGCTTTCCGAGATGAGCGATATAACTCTCTATCCTGAGGACAAAGAAGCCGCATACACTGAGATTTCGGCGTCCAACGTGAGAGTCATCGACAATTACGAAGAGTCCAGAGAGGAATACGTGGACTCCGTATACAAGCAGATAGTTATGACCCTCTTAGGGGCGGGAGTCATCCTGATAATCTCCCTCATAGAGATATATTTCATGATGAGAGCGTCCTTCCTTTCAAGAGTGAAAGAGGTCGGCGTCCTCAGAGCCATCGGACTGAAGAAGAAGGATGTATACACCATGTTCGCAGGAGAAATCATCATCGTCACGGCTCTGACAGCGATACTTCCTATGGCCGTGATGGCATACATTATAAACGGTTTATGCAAGGTAAGCTACATAGCGGATCAGTTTGTGATGAATCCCGGCATATTCCTCATAAGCCTTGGAATAGTGTTCGTGTTCAATATGACAGCAGGTCTCCTTCCCGTGTTTTCAACTCTCAGGAAGCCGCCGGCCGCCATACTGGCAAGAAACGATGTAAATTAAAGTAACAGATGAAGAATTCAAGCAGTGTTTGAAAAGAAAGGACCGGTAAATAAATTGAAACTAAGCGCTTTGATTAAACAGGAATATAAACGAAATCTTTTCTCGTACAAAACCGTCGTTTTCTTTGCCGTTTCTATTTTATTTACCGGTTTAAGCTTCTATTTCTCTTATGTAATGAAAGCCGATTTGATAAATCAGCTTAATAACCCTACGGCGGATTTGAATGTTGAAGCGTTAAAGAATTGGCTCGCTGTCTATAACGGTTTTGAATTTTTCTTTAACTTTTATTATATGTCAGATGAGTTTCAAGCTTGTGTCATATTGATTTTTGCATGGATGGGCATATTCCTGTCAAGCGAGTCAGCAAGGCAGAGAGCTAACGGATATGGGAATTTATTGGTTATCCGCGGGGGCTATTCCAATTATGCAAAATCCCTTTTGACGGGACAATCCCTGTATCTTGCAACTCTTTTCGGGGGTTTGATACTCATTCAGCTCACCGCCGCTTTTATGTTGGGCGGCGCTGATACGCTGTGCTATGAAACGGCAACTCGTTTATACACCTTGCCTGAGTGCATGTTGATTATTTTAGTTTTGTATTTGACGATGGTGTTTTTCTGCATTGCAGTCAATACAATTACAGCGTCCTGCATAGCTGCTGTCCATAACGTGTACCTTGTTCAAGCATTGCCGTTCCTCGGTTTTGCCCTGATTCCATTCATTGTAGTTGCCGGACTGTCCAACTTCTTTCCTTTCGCAAGCTATCTGCAATACGGCGTTGTTCCCGCCTGCCAGCTGTCATATATAGTCAGAAGCATCAATATATACGACAAAGGTGAGTTTGCCGCATTTACGGCCGGAATTATTTTGTTTACGGCAGCCGCGATCGTAATGTATCGGTTCAGCACAAGGCAGCTGGAAAAGGATTATATATAATGAGCAAAAGAATTATATTGGTTTTGTCAGCTTTAATATCCGTATTTTTATTTTACTCCATGGGAAATGAATACTGCTTATACGCAGATATTCCCCACAGCTTCAGCAGCTTTTCAGAGCAGTATATAAATACGTCCCAAAAGTATCTATACAACGGAATGATATACGGACTGCCTGTCGTCTACGCCCTTTCCGTACCGTTTGCACACCCTGAGATCCGTACAAGGATAAGGAAGAGCATGTTTAGATATGTTTTCGCAAAATCCGCAGCTGTTTCCACAGGAATTGGATTATATGTCATGGGATTGGCTTTGGTATGTGCAGTTTATTTTGGAATACCATTGGATTTCAAAGCTGAGATAATGATTATGGCTTTAAGGCTGATCGCTCTTTATCTGCAATGTCACTTGTTGTTTTACCTTGCTTATACCTTGTGTTCAAATCCCATCATCTCGATTGTTGTCGCATTAGGTATCAATTTAATCTGTAACATTGCGCTTTTGGCATATAATTTTGCATTTAATCCCCTAAACAGAGATTTACAGCTGCTTTTGCCCTATGACTTATATGTTCTCATAAGCGGGACAATCTCTTGGGTTTCCCTGTGCTGCGCGCTGAAAAGAAAGGAATGGTTAAAATGATAGAAATAGAAAATGTAAGTAAAAGAATCAAGAAACATACCGTACTCGATGATGTAAGCCTGTCTGTGGAAAGCGGAGATTTCATTTTGCTGAAGGGCCATAACGGTAGTGGAAAAACAATGCTTATTCGTCTTATAAGCGGTTTGATAACGCCTGATGCGGGAATGGTAAAGCGAGCAAATGGACTTTCTTTTGGTGTGATTATAGAAACGCCTAATTTCTTTATGAGTGAAACAGCAATGTATAATCTCAAATATCTTGCGTCTGTCAATAAGAAAATTGGGGAAGATAGGATAACAGAGCTGCTGAAAAGATTTAATCTTTACAGGCACAGGAATAAAAAGGTTCGTACTTTTTCAATGGGTATGAAACAAAGGCTCGCATTGGTTCAGGCAATGATGGAGGAACCTGACGTACTGCTTTTAGACGAGCCTTTTAACGGAATAGATGATGATAATCTTGCAATTACCTATCGACTGCTCAATGAATATCACAGAGAAGGACATACTGTCATCATTGCTTCCCACGGTGATTATCAGGAATGCTGCAGGTTCAACAGAGTAATTACGATGAGCGGGGGAAAAATTACGGGAGATGTTTCAGAAAGAAGTTATCCTTCTTAGGATTTGGAAGATGTAAAAATGAATTACAAAATTATAAGATTAAAGGACAAACCGGCATTAAAGAAAATGACCGCACAATGGTTTCACGAAAAATGGGGGATTCCTCTGAATGTTTATCTAGAAAGCATGGAGGACTGTCTTTCGGGGGATAATGCCGTTCCCCAGTGGTATGTGGCAATGGAAGGCGACAGAATCGTCGGTGGTATGGGAGTGATTGAAAATGATTTTCATGACCGAAAAGATTTAACGCCCAATGTCTGCGCTGTTTATACAGAAGAAGCTTGCCGCGGGCGCGGCATTGCAGGCGCGTTGCTGAATTATGTATGCGCGGATATGAAAAAGCTCGGGATAGATACGCTCTATCTTGTGACAGAGCATACCTCATTTTATGAAAGATACGGTTGGAAATTCCTTTGTATGGTGCAGGGTAACGATGAACCTGATATGACAAGAATGTATGTCCACAGAGAAGAAACTTAAAGAAGTCTGTCTTTTAAGAAAACAAGGCTTCCATAAATGGCGGCAGGAGCGGCAGCTTGTTTCCCCTACAGCACGTAAGACGCCGCAGGGGAAAATAAATTTCGACAAGATATTGGAAAAATATATGGCATTTTCAAAATGGGAGTGTTATACTATGTAGCCTAATGTGTGAAAAAAGCCAGGCCGGCAATACGGCTTGACCGTTTTTGAAAGGAGTGGAAAAATGGGAGCTCAAATTGCGGCCATTGTTATTTTTCTTGTGATGTTTGCGTTGATCCTTACGGAAAAGGTGGAGAGGCACTATGTGACGCTGGGGTGCGGCCTGCTGGTGCTGACAGTCGTGTTTGGCATTTGCATGCGAAGTATGACCGCTGTTTATGAGGCGTTGAATCTTCATAGCATCATTGATACGGAATTCTGGTATCAGAGCGGAATGTCTTCCGAATCCTCCGGTATCAATTGGGAAACGATTTTCTTTATTACCGGCATGATGATTATGGTGGAAGGTATGGCTGACAGCGGTTTTTTCCGGTGGCTGTGCATGACCATCGCAAAGCTGGTGCGTTATAAGACGATCCCGATCTTCCTGACGTTTATGATCATGTCCGCTGTATTAGCGATGTTTATCGACAGCATTACGGTGATCATGTTTTTGGCGGCGGTGACGGTGGAACTGTCCAGAATGCTGAAATTCGATCCCGTACCTATGATCCTGTCTGAAATATTTTGCGCGAATCTGGGCGGCGCCGCAACCATGTGCGGCGATCCGCCGAATATCATCATCGGCACATCGCTGGGGTATTCGTTCAGCGATTTTATTGCTAATACAGGCGTAATGGTTGCTATTTCTCTAGTTTTTGTAGTATTATATTTATATCTGTATTTTCGGAAAGAACTTAAAAGCGCCAAAGCCGGTGCGGTGGAATCCTATCCTGATCCGAAAACAGCAATTACAAATCTGCGTGCTTTTGTCATCAGCTGCGTCATTTTTCTTGTCGCCGTGGTGCTGTTGGTTACTCATGCACAGACCGGACTGACCGTTTCGTGTATCGGTGTGTTTATCGCGATTGCCGTCCTTGTAACTTCCGGAAAGCATGCCGTGAAAATTTTAAAGAAAGTCGATTATAAGACGTTGCTGTTCTTTATCGGGCTTTTTACCGTGGTGAGCGGGCTGGAGCAAACCGGTGTTTTGGAAAGGCTTGCGTCCTTAATCGGGGCGATCAGCGGCGGTAACGCTATGCTGGTGGTTGTGATCATTATTTGGTTCTCTGCAATTGCGAGCGCCTTTGTCGATAATATTCCGTTCGCTGCGACGATGATACCGGTAATCCGGAGCTTGTCTTCCGTACAGGGGATTGACCTCGAGGTGCTGGCATGGACGCTTTCAATGGGTACGGATATCGGTGGAAACGCAACCCCAATCGGCGCTTCCGCCAATGTAGTCGGGACGTCAATTGCGGCAAGAAGCGGACATCCTATCAGCTGGGGGAAATATTGTAGGGCGATGGCGCCTGCAACCATCCTTGTCATATCGATTTCGATGCTTTTTATTTTCGTCAGATATTTTTAGACCCTTAGTCAATCCGCAGAACAACGAAAGGAAGGAGGGAAAACATGGAAGGACAATTTATCCTTGCATTGGGGCGAGAGTTTGGGAGCGGTGGACATGAAATTGCTAATTTATTAGGGGAACGCTTTCAGGTGAAAGTGTACGAACGTAATATGCTTGACCATATTGCGGAGAGCTGGGGTATGGATGCTGAGAAGCTTAGACGGTATGATGAAGTGCCTAAGAAATGGGGGCGTTCCCGTACGGTGAAGGGCTTCAGCAACGCGCCGGAGGATCACGTTGCCCAGATGCAGTTCCGATATCTGCGTGAAAAAGCGGAAGCAGGGGAATCCTTTATTGTCGTGGGCCGGTGCGCGGAAGAGGTTTTACGGGATTTCAGCGTTATGATCACCGCCTTTGTGCGCGCAGATCTTGACTTTAAATTGAAACGCACGATGGCACGAGCCGATATCACTAAAGAAGAAGCGATGGCGTTGATTAACCGGAAGGACAAATTACGAAAAAACTATCACGATCAATATTGTAAGGGGAAATGGGGCCATTCGGCGTATTATGATATTGTCATTAACAGCGCCAAGCTGGGAACCGTGAAAACAGCCGATTTGCTGGAGCAGTACATCTGCGCTCGTATGGGATGAAAAACCGGCGGTTTCCCTTGTCAATATACCGGAGAGCCTGTCAAAACCGACATGTCGGAAATACGCAGAAATTTTGTACAGTCCCGGCCGTAGTGTTAAAGCTATGGTCGGGGCTGTTGTTTGGCCCGCATGACAGGCAGCATTCAAAACACGTCTTGGAACAGCTCGCTTTCGATTTCCAAAATGTCATCCAGCGGAATTTTTGTTCCGTCTGTGAGCTGTATCCGGCGGCTCAACCCATCTATTTTCTTAAGCCTCCCCATCTTCGTTACATAGGCGCCTCCGGATTTCTTTTCATCCGGAACAAAGTAGGTTACAGTCAGGGCGGGCCGCTCGGATAACTTTTTCATGAGAAATCGCAGTTTTCTGTCCAGCACCTCTTTTTCCTCTTCGCCAAGATCGATCTTCTCGTCCGTTAAGCGGCCGGTTTCTTTGATGGCGGCGTCATATCCCGTTAACGCAGCGAAGGGAGAGAACTGTGCGGCGCGATCCCACATGGACATCTGAGGACGGGTCTTTGAAACATGATGAGGGAGGTTGATTATATCGTCATAGGGGCCGCTCATGCCTTATGCCCTCCAATCTGCTCATTGCGGTCTTTTGCCGTTGCGCCCTCCTCTAAATTCATGCCCTTGAGGATGGCGTTTTTGCCAAACTTCTTCTTGATGGTCAGCATGGCTTGCTGCATTCTCCTTTCACGGTCAAGCTCCGCCTTTTCTTTCTCCCGCTCCGCTTCGACAGCTGCGTAGTCGGTGAAGAAGTCAAGCTGCTCGAAGTCAGGTTCTTTCTTAGAGGCGAACCCTTCATCTACCACATGATTTGCAACGATGTTCAGTCTGCGGATCAGGAGGCTCTTGTCCACAATACGGTCAAAAAGCTCTGACGCGGCGCCGATGATTTTTTTCGTGGATGATGTGTGTCCTCCCAGATTGATTGTGCCGTGGGCGTGCTTGGGGATTTCCCTTCCATAATGATCCTTAACTATTTCCCCGCCATAGTTTCTCCTCCGTTGGGAATCGGTGAGATTTTCAATGTCATAGCCGACCGTAACCACGAGATGGTCTGTGACAAGCCCTTTGTCTACTAAGTCCAGCGCGAGAAGGTCAGCCATTTCACGGAGCACCAGCTTCGCCCTTTCCGCATTGTAGGGTTGCTGCAGCACCTGACCTGAACCTAAGCTGTTTGTGCTCGGCTTGTAGGCTTTGACTGCTTCCACCGTGCAGGGCTCCCAGCCCCAAGCATGGTCGATCAGCAGCTCCGCATTCCTGCCGAAAAGCCTGTAAAGCAAGTCCTCATCCGTAATGGAGCGGCGGGCTATATCGCCCATTGTGAACATCCCGTTCTTTTCAAGCTTCCCGGCATAGCCCCTGCCAACGCGCCAGAAATCTGTGAGAGGCCGGTGTGACCAGAGGGTCTGCCGATAGCTCATCTCATCCAGCTCGGCGATGCGAACTCCCTTCTTGTCTGCGGGGATGTTCTTGGCAACGATGTCCATTGCCACCTTTGACAGATACAGGTTGGTGCCGATTCCGGCGGTCGCCGTGATACCGGTCGTTTCCAGAACATCCAGAATGATCTTCATGGCAAGGTCACGGGGCGACAGCTTGCAGCTATTGAGGTAGTCGGTAACATCCATGAACACTTCGTCGATGGAATAGACAATAATGTCCTCCGGTGCGACATACTTCATGTAAATCTGATAGATGCGGGTGCTGTACTCCATGTAGTACGCCATTCTCGGCGGTGCAATGATGAAATCAACGGCAAGGGAAGGGTTTTTATTCAGTTCAGAAAAGAAAGGAGAGGAGCCTTCGAGCCGGCGTCCCGGTGCGTCGACCCGTCGTCCTGCATTTACCTCCTTCACCCGCTGTCTGACTTCAAACAGCCGTCCGCGTCCGGAAATGCCGTAGCTCTTGAGAGAGGGTGTGACCGCAAGGCAAATGGTCTTATCCGTTCGGCTCTCATCCGCTACGACAAGGTTCGTGTCCAGCGGGTCTAAGCCCCGTTCGCGGCACTCCACGGAAGCATAAAAGCTTTTCAGGTCGATTGCGATATAGGTGGGTTGTTTCATGCCTCGGACGCCTCCTTTCAGCTGCCTGTTCAATGGAATCTATGACCGTTTGTAGCTTGACTCTCGTATGCTCACCGTCCGCAGCACTTCTTGAACTTCTTCCCGCTGCCGCAGGGGCAGGGATCGTTGCGCCCAACCTTCTTCGGCTTCGCTGCGGCCTGTGCTCCTTCGATCTCCTTTAAAATGCTCAGCCGCAGCTCTTCGCCGGGCAGTTCCATGCTCAGGACGCCTTTCCTCCGCAATGCCAAAGCCGATGAGAACATTCTTGGCGTTACATTATCATACGAACAGCGGGTGTGTCAACAGAACCGACAGCTAAATAAAGTAATTGAAAAAAAACAAAACCGTGGTATAATTGACTAGTACGGAATTTACGTGTCAATATGCCTCGGTAGCTCAGGGGATAGAGCGTCGGTTTCCTAAACCGTGCGTCGGGTGTTCGAATCGCCTCCGGGGCACCATGAAAGTACGAATCATTGATGCCGCAGGCGAGACGCCTGCGGCATCAATGATTTCCCGGGTTTTGTGTCCGGAGATTCTAAGGTTTTATGCAGAAAGGGAAATTTATAGCTATGAAAACTGAAAAGGGATTCGATGTAACTGAGAAAAACGGCGCCTACTACATAGACGGCGTGCTGCTGGTAAATAAAACATATCCCCTCTCTCCACAGTTCGGCACATGCCTTGCTCCTGAGACGGAAAAGGCTTTTGAAGAGATGAAGGCAGACGGTGAGAAGCTGGGACTGAACCTGTACAATTCCAGCGGGTTCAGATCCTACGACTACCAGAATAAAATATACAGTGAATACGTAGAGGAGGACGGCAGAGAGGTGGCCGATACCTACTCCGCAAGGCCGGGACATTCGGAACACCAGAGCGGTCTGGCCTTCGATCTTAACACTATAACCGACGGGTTCGCCGATACGGAAGAGGGAAAGTGGGTAGGAGATAACTGCTGGAGGTACGGATTCATACTGAGATACCCTAAGGGAAAAAGCGAAATAACCGGATATAAATATGAGCCATGGCACATGAGATATGTGGGAAAGGAGTTGGCGAAGAAGATGTACAACGGCGGTGATTGGCTGACTCTCGAAGAGTATTTCGGAGTGGGCAGCTCTTACGATCACGCTTTGCCGGCCCCTAAAAATGAGTAGGCGATTTATAGGCTGTCACCTCTCGTCCTCGGGAGGATTTCTCGCCATGGGGAAGACCGCTCTTTCCATAGGATGTGATACCTTTGCGTTTTTTACCAGAAATCCACGGGGAGGCGGGGCAAAAGCCATGGACCCTGAGGATGCGAGAGAACTGATGAAGCTTATGGAGAAAAACGACTTCGGCCCTCTGGTGGCCCACGCCCCGTACACCTTAAATCCGGCTTCAGCCAACCCTAAGGTCAGGGAGTTTGCCAAGCTGGCGATGGGTGAGGATCTTCAAAGGCTGGAGCATCTTCCGGGAAGCTACTATAATTTTCATCCGGGCAGTCACACAGGACAGGGGACGGAAAAGGGAATCCGGCTCATATCGGAGCTTCTTAACCAAGTCCTGACTGAAGAGCAGACCACAGTAGTGCTGCTGGAGACTATGGCGGGAAAGGGAAGCGAGATCGGAGGGGATTTCAGCGAGCTTAGGGCCATCATCGATCGGGTAGAGCTTAAGGATAAAGTGGGAGTGTGCATGGATACCTGCCACGTCAGCGACGGAGGCTACGACATAAAGAACGACCTAGAGGGAGTGCTGGACCTCTTTGACAAAACGGTAGGCATGGATAAGCTCAAGGCTCTGCACATCAACGACAGCTTGAATCCCGCAGGCTCCCGTAAGGACCGGCATGCTCGAATCGGAGAAGGGTGGTTAGGACTGGAGGCCATAGGGAGAGTAGTTCACGAACCCAGACTTAAGAACCTTCCGTGCATATTGGAAACGCCTCAGGAAAGCGTAGCCGGCTATGGGAGGGAAATAGCGCTGTTGAGAGAGGACTCATGTTAACCGATGAAACCGATGAATAGGCATAAACAGGGGATTGACGGCAGGACCCGCGAAGTCAACGTATTTTTTCCAGTGCTGCGGCAGTCATATCCGTTTTATATAAAGCTTCTACAGGAATAACATAGATATCGGCTAACACTGCGCATATGAAGAGAGAAGGTCCCCTTTCGCCGTTTTCGATGGTTGAATAAGTGGACCGTGAAATCTGAAGACGGTTTGCCACCTCACGCTGAGTGAATCGGTGAAGATGTCTTAAAAATCGGAGATTCCCGCTTACACGGGAGATAAAATCCTCTTCGCTCATATGGTAGATCCTCCTTGATGGGATTTTACGTGTCCTGCCGTGAATACAAGTATTTTTTACAGAATAATAAGAATTATTTCAAACCGCTGACAGGAGAATACTTGCTGTTAACAGGAGAAAAAATGGAACTTAAGATAAACAGGAGAAATTCAGCACCTGAAGCTCAGGACAGACAGCTGGCCATGGAGGCGGGAAGGGCCTTGGACCGGCTTTGGCAGACGCCTTGGATAAAAAGATCTATATCCAAAGGGGACTTTAAAACCGCAGAAGCCCTCTCTCCTGTAGCTGAGCGCCTTTCGACGGAATGCGACGCTGTAGTGGTGCTGGCCGCCGGAAATATGGCGCGAACCATAAGGGCAGTCCTCGACGCCGTTCCTGAAAATGAAGAGGGAGCTAAGGTTCTGGTCTTTGGCGATACTCTGTCTACCGGCGACTATGACAGCATATTTACGGCTCTTTCCGGGAAGAGGACGGGACTTATCACTGTCAGCGAAGGAAAGGAGCCTTTGGAGCTAAGGGGAGCCCTTGCGATCCTGAAGAAATTTATCATATCTGAAATGGGATCGTCCGGAGCCTTCGGAAGGATATATGCGGTGTGCGGCAGGGACAGCCGGGTAATAGTCGATGACGCGGTGAAGAGCGAGTATCAGGTTATTCCCATAGAAGAAGGGACAAAGGGTTTATACAGCGCCAATTCCACCGCCGCCATACTTCCTCTCATGGTAAAGGGAGCGGATATAGCCGCTTACCTGGAAGGCTTTTACGATACGGTATCCTCTCCCTTCTGGGACGTAGCTGCCTGGGAATACGGGTTGATGATGGCAGAGGCGTTATCAGAGGGGAAGAGGGTTGTGTTTTCTACTTGGCACCGGGAAATGGAAAGCATGGCAAGGTGGATGGCGTCCTTTGACAGGGAAGGGGGAAGGAGAAGCTGGGCGAGACTTCCGGGAGACAGGAAAATATGCGAGGGCGCAGGCTTTGAGACTCTCATATCGGTGGAAAACCCGGGAGAGGATCTGATGACTCCCCTCTTTGAGGGATGTAACCCGGACGGTTCTCTTAACCTTCTGCTCAACGATGAGTCACGGCGTAGCTTCTTTGAAAAAAAGGAAAAGCCGGGGTTTGAAATAGTCCTTGGGGAGAGAGACTCCTCCTTTGCAGGCCAGATGGCAGCCTTCATACAGATATCGGAGGGGATCGCCGAAAAACAGACCGGCGATCGATAATAGATTGACATAAAAAAGATACGTTAAAAGCCTTTGAAATACGGAAAATTTCAAAGGCTTTTTCTGTGGAGCTCCCAGTGGGACTCGAACCCACGACCTGCGCGTTACGAATGCGCTGCTCTACCGGCTGAGCCATGGAAGCAAGCTCTGACTTAAGTACAGCACATATATTTTATTATCCCCGAACAGATTTTGCAAGGAAAATTTATTCGGGGATAAGTTACTTTTCCGTCGTCGGTCAGCTTGCCTCAACATCTCCGGAAATCGATCCTGCCGTAATAGTATAGGTCTCACCGGATACGAGGTCCGGACTGCTGACGATTATAACGTTGAAGGCCAGCTCAGGTGTAAATGTGAGAATGGTATTACCGTCGGAATCCGTGATAGTAACAGTAGTGCCTGCAGATAGCTCGCTTACACGAACCGCGATTACGCCCTGCTCAGAATCGCTGAAGGTCTGAGCCATACCGGAGGCTCCGGTTCCGATAAAGGTTCCCCCTGTAATAGCGGCGCTGATATCATAGTCCAATGTAGCGGTATCTCCTTGGGTCGGCCCGACTACCGTAATATATCCGCCGGAAATCTCGATGGTGCCGTTGGCATCCAGACCATCGCCGGACGCATTGATGTACAGGGTGCCCCCTGAGATTACAATAGTGCCGTCAGAGGATGAGCTGCTCCAGCCACCGTCGCCGAACATTCCGTCCCGGCCGCCGGTGGTTCCGCTGGAGTCCGTTCCCCCTGCCGCGTTGAGACCGTCGTCTGTGGCTACAAGGGTAATATCGCCGCCCTGTATGTCGACGTGGAGGGCTTCTAATCCTTCATAGCTGGTAGAAATATTGATCACACCATCGACAACGGTTAAATACTCATCGGCATGGAATCCATCGTCACCTGTTGCAAGCTCGAATGTACCACCGTTGACGGTAATAGATGCGTTGGAGTGAACGGCGTCGTCGGCAGAGTCGATGGTAAATGTTCCGCCTAATAAGAGCATGTCCCCTGACGCCTTGATTCCCTTCATACTGGTGCCGGTGTCATCAGTATCCGAGGAAGACTGATCGGAAGACAAATTCATCGACTGCTGTCCGGGGCTGCCGCCTCGGAAGCCGCCCCAGGAATCGGAAGATTCGCTGGAGGCATTCTCGTATCCTCCGCCGGCTGTAATCCGGAAGGTGCCGTCTGAAATTTGCATGTATGCTCCGGCGCTGATTCCGTCGCCTTCCGCCTCAATATCCATGGTTCCGTTAGAGATGTACACGAATCCCAGGGAATCGTCGTCGTTATTTTCCGAATGCATGCCGTCCTTTCCCGCATCTATGGTAATCTGGGTTTCTCCCGTAATGCGGATGCTGTCGTTGGCATCCAGTCCGTGAGAAGCAGAGGAAATATTGTAAGTCCCGCCGGTGATAACCAGATCATCCTTGCAGACGATTCCATGACCGCCGGGTGAGGTTACAGTCAGGGTGCCGGAACCATTTAAGGTCAAATCCTGCTTGGAAAAAAGGGCGCCGTCAATGGTGTTCTCGTCGATTGCCGTAAAGGTTCCTCCGTTGGAAAGGGAGTTTTCGCTTCCATCAGCCAGAGTTATGAAGACCTTATCCGCTTCCAGAATATACAGGGCGGCAGACGTCTCGCTGTTAATGTCTGCCCCGTCTAATACCAGATGTATCTTGTCGGAGTCAGAGGCGTCTACTATGATCATCCCGTCCGTCAGAGTGCCGGATATAATGTAGGTTGCCTCCGCCGTAATGGTAATCGTAGAGCCTGATATCTGGACAGTTTCGGAGCTGGCCGTAGCCGAGTTGCCATCAAGCTGAATCAGGACACTGGAACTCTCGTCATAGTCAGTCTCGTAATCTCTGTCCGTGAACATGTCAGCGTCTGTTAAATAATCGCCGGATGCTGTTGCAGCGGCTGTATCTGCGCTTCCATCTTCACTGCTGTCAGAACCACAGCCGGTCAGAAAGTTAAGTAAAAGCAATATTATAAGTATTGCACATGCTGTCTTTTTCACGTGAGCCGCCTCCTTTAAAGCTCGGACACGGAGTTTTCCTGCCTGGATACCGCGATCTCCAGGTTCCCGTTTCTGCACCGGAGCTCATCTATCATTTTCTTTTCCTTCTTTATATCGCGAAGTGTTATGTTATACCTGAGGCGGAACATACTTCCCATATTGGTGGTTTTGACAGATACCAGATCGTGGGAAGCCGTATAGGCTCTGAAGATATCCTCGAACACATCGGTATAATCCAGATCCTCAGGAATGGTTATGGTAATAGTTTTATAAGCCGCGTTGTTTTTCTTCTCTCCGAAATCCAGACGATTGTAGAGGAGGAACATAATGCACATGATCAGTGTAAATAGTACCCCGAAGCCCAGATAGCCCATGCCTACGATGAGACCGGCGCCCATGGCGAGGAACAGAGTGCATATTTCCTTAGCGCTGCCGGGGACGGAACGAAAGCGAACCAGATTAAAAGCGCCCGCCACCGCTACACCGGTTCCCACATTGCCGTTTACCAGCATGATCACGATACATACCACGGCAGGAAGGAGAGCCAGCGTTACAACGAAACTCTTGGTATAGCGGGAATGATACATATATACGAATGCCATTATAAGACCCAGCATTAGTGCGAAGCCTAAGCATAACAGAAAGTCTCTGACGCTGATCACAGCGACAAGGTCTGAATCGAACAGACCTCCAAAAATAGAATCAAGCATAAAGTACCGCCTCCTTATTCATTTGGGGAAATATCATAGTCTTGTACGCAGTGCCGTATTTGGAAAACGAAGTCTTATAGATCCGCTCTCGTGAAAGAATGTCTGTCATCCACATAGGTATAGCCCCCATGCATTTAATCTCCATTAAGGTCCTGCCCTCAGGGAGAAGTGATTGACCATAGACCTTGGATTGTAGGGAGAGATCGTCCAGTCTGCACAGAATATTATCGTCGAAGGTGACGCGAAAGCCGGTCTTTTCCTTATCGTAATAGGCCTGTCTTTCATAGGAGAGAAAGGCAACGGGAATGAGGTTGCCGTAATACCGGAGGAAATAATCGATCTCCTTTGCGATCTGGGTATTCTTTTGGCAATGCTTTTCGCCTAAGACCCAGTCCATCGCCTCCTCCTCCGGTAATGCGATCCGGCGTTTATAGACCACCTTCCGGTACTTCTTCTTCAACTCCACGAACACCGGCGTTTCCGGATCTGCCCGGCGGTAGCTTCGAATCCGAAGCTTTTCCTTGTACACAGGCGATTCTATGGAGCGGCGAATAAGCCGATAATCAGGGGTATCAAAGTATATATTTCGAATATTTGTCTTGCCGAATTGATCTAAGGTCATGTTCGGCTCCATAGCTTGAAGCACGGTTTGCTTCTGATCTTCTGTCAATAGATATTTCAACTCATATCGTTTAAAAACGGTCTGCGAAGCCATAAAAAACCTCCTGTACTTCTGATGAGCTCATTGTACAGAAGGAAGATTGAAGTTTCATTGAAAGGATTTTAAGATTTATGTTTAGAGGCGGGCAGGGTGACGAGAAAGGTCACCTTACCGCCTGAGCATTGCACCTGGATACTCCCTTTGTGGGTCGTGACGATGGCCTTGGCGATAGCAAGACCTAAGCCGTAATTCTGGGTTTCGCCGGTTCTGGCTTCGTCGACGCGATAGAACCTTTCGAACAGGTATTTTCTCTGTTCCGCGGGAATTTCCTCTCCGTCATTTACCACAGACAGATGGACATGATTTTTTCCGTTCTTCAGCTTGAACCCGATTTCGTTCCCGTTGGAACTGTGCCTAAATGCGTTGTCCAAGAGAATGGAAACCAGCTGCTTAAGCTGAATGCTGTTTCCGTATACGTATACGTCGTCGTCCACGTCCTGCTCCAGACTGAGGCCGCTCTCGAAAGCGATGGCTTCGAAGGGAAGAATCTCCCCGTAAACCAGATAGCTAAGATCCACAGTCTCCATAGGCGGCGCAACGTTTTCTGTTCGGGCAAGATCTAAGAGCTGGGAGATCAACGCCGACATTCTCTCGTTTTCATACTGGATATTGGACAGCCACTGATTTTCCCCTACCTGACGGGATAGCAGCTCCGCATTGGCGTTTACCACAGCTACCGGAGTTTTCAGTTCATGGCCTGCGTCGGAAACGAACTGCTTCTGCATCTTATAGCTTTCCTCTAAAGGGGCGACGATCCGATTGGCCAGAAAGATGGCTATGAAGAAGATCACCACAAAAGCGACGGCCCCGAAAATCAAGGTGTAGTTAAGCAGCGTTCCGGAGTTTTCCATGAGCACAGTATTGTCCATGAAAGCGATCAGATTGTAGGCGCCTTTGTCCGCTACACGGTACAGCAGATTTTGTTCGATTCCGTCCATCTCCCCTTCACTGAGAATTTCCACAGCCAGCTCCGTTAAGGCCGACTCGTCCAGGCTCGAAATGTCTGAGGTATCCACCTGCAGTATTTGACCGCTTTTAGATATGGCGACGGAATAAAAAGTAGACAGCTCTATCCTGGGAGACTGTGGCATTCCGCTGTTCATAGGTTTCCGGTTCGTCGAATTGACGGTACCTCCGTCGGAAAGGGAATATTCCTCCACATACTGCTCCAAAAGCTGCCTGTTTTCATTGGTCATATCGATGTAGCTGGCAAAATAGATCACGCAGACGGTTCCGGCGAACAGCAATATAAGTGTGAGAAGAATGGAAAGAACGATCTTCCATCTTGATCTTTTAAACATCCTCATACCTCAATTCATAGCCTACGCCGCGAACGGCCTTGACCTCTGTATTCGAATGGATAAAGTGAAGCTTCTTTCGGGCAAAGGACATATACACCTCTACATTGTTGTATTCCGCTTCGCTGTCATATCCCCAAATCTTCGTGGCAAGCTGTTCTCTGGTCAGGATGTGTCCCTGATTGGCGATCAGGTACTCCAATATACGCAGCTCTTTTTCGCTGAGCCTTACGCTGTTCTCCCCACAGTAAAGAGTGGAGCTTTCCTTATTCAGCGTAATGTCTCCGAAGGAAAGAGTACCGTCCGGACTGTTGATGTTCCTGCGTCCAAGGGCGCGAAGCCTGGCGAGAAGCTCTTTGGTCATAAAGGGCTTCGTAAGGTAATCGTCGGCGCCGCAGTCAAGGCCGGTAACCTTATCGTCCAGATCGCTTTTAGCGGTAAGCATGAGAATGGGCGTTTTGACCCCTTTTTTCCTTGCGGAAGCGGCGATCTCGAATCCATTCTTGCCGGGAAGCATCACATCCAAAACCGCCAGATCGTATGTGTCCGTTTCCAGGGCGTACATCCCCTCTAAACCATCGGAAAAGTGATCCACATCGTATTTTTCTTGGCGCAGAAGCTCACATAGCGCCTGCGCCATCCTTGTTTCATCTTCTACCAGTAAGAGTCGCATTCCTACACCTCCGATTACCTATAATAGTAGGAAAAGATTGAATGTGGATTGAAGGAATATGACCCTTCAGAGATTTTAAATTACAGCACGACGAGGATTCCGGCTACCAATAAAGTGACAAGGCCGAACACGCCTAAAACACACATCAGACAGCCCGGCAAACAGCCTCTTCGCCGTCCCCATCCCATTCCGTATCCGGGCGGTGGCGGCGGAGGACCTCCATGTCCCATTCTTCCCGGGCCTCCCGGACCTCCCGGGCCTCTTCCTCCTGGTCCCGGCATATGATTCACCTCCTATCTTTAAACGAATTAACAATACTTCATCTTCATTATATCACAAAACAGAGCCGGCAACCACCCATGCCGGCTCCGTATACATACCTTATATGGCTTTCTGTTAAGACAGCTCGTTTTCCGGATCCTGAAGCATAACGTCAAGGGGCAACAGGAAAATCATTTTTTTCGGCATTTCTTTCTGAAGCGTAGATAACGAGCCCTATTAAAATGAGGCCGCCTCCTACGATTAAGTAAACGAAAACCAGCCGATTCGTAGTCCCGTAAATATCCAGAACTCCCTTTATTATGCTGCCCACGGTTAAAGCTGCGATTCCGGAGTGATAAAGCTCTCGGGATATTCTGCCGGGCGGGCGGATGGATGAGAAGGCGAGGGAAAAGAAGGGCAGTACCCCTCCCGCAAGGGGAATGGCAAACCCGTAGATCATGTAATAGGAGTACACCTCATGGCTGAAAATCTCGTATATCCCGCCGAACAGCGCGCAAAAGAGGGAGATGAACAGATAGACAAAGCCTGTCCTTGCCATGACTTTACGCTGATTGCTAATATCCGATGTATACAATGTCGCTTACGCTCCTTTCCTCAATCCTTCTTCCGTTGGACGTTGGATTGTTGACTACTTCGCCGTTAAAGTACATGGTAGAGGATCCGCCCCCGTCCAGATTGTAGGCGGTGGAGACGCCCAGACCGGCCATGAACTCCGCCAGCTGGGACAGGGAAAGTCCTTCGCTCTCGTCTGTTCTGCCGTCGGATACCACGAACACATAGTGAAGTTCGTCGATGATGCCGATGGCGGTGCGCGGATTGCTGGATCTGGCTTTTCCTACCTCGTCCCCCTCTGAAACAGCTACGGTTCCTTCCGTTATCAGGGCAGGGCCGAAGGACAAAATCTGTTGGGCTCCGTTATCCAGAAGCTCCTCTGCGGTGATATCCTCCTCGTTTATGATCTCAAAGCTCCCGTCCTCATAGATGACCAGGTCCACCTGATCGGAGGCGGCGGTGCTTCGGTAAAGCACTCCGTTCCGCAGCACATACCCTTCCTCTTGTGCTCCGTAATAGTCACCGTTGATAGCCAGAATCGCTCCTACGCTTTCGGCGATCTCGGAGGTGGCGGCTGTTACGTTGCGTCCATAGGAGCTTTGGGCAAAGGCGGTTTGAAGGTATTCCGGAGAGGACAGGACGATATCGGCTACGTAGATGGAAGTATCGTACTCCCTGTATTCCGTAATAGTGATCGTAATGTTTCCGTCACTGTAGGTATTCTCGGTCAGGATTATCTCAGAACCCGACTCCTCATCGTCCTGTTCCTGATGAGATGCTGTTGTCTCAGATCCCGTATCCTCCACGACCGTATACACTCTTGAAATGACAAAGGTATCCATTAGAAGATAAAAGGTAAATCCAACCAGCAAAAGGCTGTACACAATCGCCCACCGGTGGCGTCGAAAAAACATAATGTTCATCACCTCATCTCTTTCCCTTTCTCTGCTCCACGTTTTACAGCTCTTTTATCCTTTCTTCTTCGGAATATGAACTGCCTTTGGATTACCCAGCTCAGTGAAAAGAAGAAGAGCTCCGTGATCAGCTTCGATAAGTATCGGTTTATTCCGACCCAATCCGCAAGGACATGGAGCGCCAAGGTATTGCCGGCGAGAATGAAGCCGGCTAAGGCTGCATACTGAAGAGCAGATCGAACTACACCGGCGTTGCTTCGAAATACCAGTCTTCGATTCAAGGAGTAATTGACGCTTGCGCTGACCACCCGTGCTCCCATGTTGGAAATCAGAAGACTTTCCACACTTTCCATACCCATAGTCAACCGGGTCAAAAGGCTGTAGAGACCGTAGTCGACAAAAAAGCTGGTCAAGGAAGCGGCGGAAAACTTTAGAATCTCTCTGTAGATTCGGTAGGAATCCCTAAGGGTATCGAAGTGGGACGCTGAGTTGCCGTCGAAATAGACTGTATCGATTTCCTCTTCCACAATGGGAATCTTTCTCTCGGAACAGATCAGCAATACATTCATTTCGTATTCATACCTTTCTCCCGGGATCGATAAGAGCAGGGGAATCAGACCTCCGTTAAACGCCCGAAGTCCCGTCTGAGTATCCCAGACCTTTTGTCCCGTGGCAATATGGTAAACGAACCGGGTAACAGTATTGCCAAACTGACTTCGAAGGGGGACATTCTTCTCAAGCCGCCTGCTTCCCAGGATAATGGCGTTCGGATTAGCCTGAGAAGTGCGGCAAACAGTTATGGCGTCAGAAACTCTATGCTGCCCGTCGCCATCCATGGTCACCACAACATAGTCGCCGTTAGGGTAGTGGGACCGGATATAGGACAGACCGGTTTTGATCGCTCTGCCTTTACCCATGTTGCAAGAATGCTCCAATACCTCCGCAAATTCTGCGGCTTGCTGAAATAAGTGGCTTTTTTCAAAGCCACTTCCGTCGTTGACCACTATAATTTGAAAGCCCGCACTTTTCATTTCCCTGAGAAGCTCCGGCAGTATTTCAGTTGGCTGGTATACGGGAATCAGCGCTATCCGTGTCGGTCGCATGTATCTCGACCTCCTTTCGGCTCATTTTGCTCCTTTACGATGAATGCCGGACTACATGTTTCCTTCGTTCATCAGGGACTCGATTAAATCCAGCACCTGAGAGATAGGAATGGCATAGCCCATCCCCTCCACATCAGTGGAGGAAACCTTCGCCGTATTGATTCCGATCAGTTCACCGTTCATATTGAGCAGGGCGCCGCCGCTGTTGCCGGGATTGATAGCTGCATCCGTCTGGATGTAAGTGGAAGAATCGGAATCAGAATCAGAATCTGTGCTTACGGTGCGGTCTAAGGCGCTGACGATTCCCGTGGTTACAGACTGTCCATATCCCAGAGCGTTACCGATGGCAACTACCTGCTCGCCTACGGTAAGTTCATCCGAGTCTCCTATGGCTATCACAGATATCTGATCCACTGTGTCTGAAGACAGGTCAGAGAGGGAAACCTTCAAAACCGCAATATCCACAGACTCATCATATCCGCAGAGCTCCGCTTCATAAGTCTCGTCGTCTACAAAGGTGATCGACAGCGTCGTCGCATCCTCTACAACGTGGTAGTTGGTAACGATGTAGAGATTCGAATCGTCTTGGTAGATAATCACGCCGGAGCCGCAGCTTGTAGTCTCCTGAAGCTGCATCTGTCCTCGTCCGCCGGTACCGAACTTGCCGAAATAGCTCTCAACCTCCTGAACGGAAATGTTGGTTACGGAGACCACAGAGGTTAATCCCTGCGCCGCGACGGAGGATACGTCCAGGGATTGTCCCGACGAATAGGAAACGGCGGAGACGGAAGAAGACCCCGTGGAGACGGTCAGGCCTCCTTGGGAAAAGGTTTCTTCAAGCAAAGTGTTCACGCCGTAAAAGGTTCCGCCGGCAACGCCTCCAAAGAGAGCGGCGCTTAAAGTAAGGGCGACAATTTTATTGTAGCCCTTTTTTCCGGCCTTCTCGCCTTCATAGTGCCGGTGCATCTCAGGATTAACCGGGTTTGCCGGATGTTCCTCATCCATAAATTCATATCTTTCTCTTTCCTCGTTATTCATAATCCAAGCTCCTTTCGTAATATGCTACCTGCTGCGAGATATCATTTAATCTCGGCGTCCTATGGACGGCAAGCAGGGTTTTATCTCTATGGTTGTGTTTAGCATACAAAAGGAACCTTGAAGTTTCATTGAAGCAATGAATTTTACAGATGGATTGATTTAAGTATAATCAGAGAAGCCGGATACCCCTTCTTGTCACTGAGTAATCATTTTGCAAAAGTCTTCCGTTCTTTTCAGCACATAGTCACAATGCCCGTATCCTTTCAAGACCACGGGAGTAAAGGGATATCCCCCATTTTTGAAAAAATCCATGCCGCCGATATACGGGTCGTCTTCTCCGTACATAACGACTAATTGATCCTTCTCTGTTACAACGCCGGAAGCCGCTTCGACGCCTCCCATGGCGTCCCTGATGACGTTTCTCACAGACCTCCCGCTGTAATGGGCAACGACCTGTTTTATAGTGTCAGCCACCTGAGGGTACATCTTGTCGGCGGCTTTTAATCCGGACGGATCCTTTCGGCACTTCCTCACCATGCTCATGGTCATGAAATAATTGATGAGGCGGACGTGGAGCTTGAAAGGGGAGAAGGGTGCGCCGTCAAAGACTGTTTTGCGTATCGTCAGCCTTCGGGCCTTGAGAATCTCCCACGCGACGACGCAGCCAAGGGATTCTCCGCACATGGTATGAAGGGAGGAAATGCCCATATCCTCCAATCCGGCCATCAGCTCCTCAGCTTCGAGCTCGGCTCCCTTGTATATACTGTCGTCGGAAATATTGTGACCTCCGAGAGTAGGGAGAATCAGGCAGAACTCCTCCAGGTAAGGAAAGAGAGGCTCGAAACAACGGCTGTCCGTAATGCTGGAATGAATGAGCAGTATCTTTGGAAGCTTCCTATCTCCCCGAATTTCTATTTTCATCTATACGTACCTCGTCTCATATTCATCATCTCATATTAAAACCCAAAGGAGGAGGGAGAGATAGTATATGACAAAGACCAGATTATACCATCCTCCGAAAAGGACTACGCGCAGAGGCTGTGGAAGCTTCATCCAAATAAAGTTCAAAAACAGAGTGACTATGGGGGAGAATAGGACGAACAGGGGAGGCAGATCTGTCCAGCCTCCGACGATCATCACGGCAATGCCTATACACCCGAGGAAGTAGGGCAGGGTATAGATTTTCGCCAGACCCATCATGGTCTGTATCGTCTTATCCGTCATGGTGTCGTCTCCATACTTGGCGGAAAGCCCGAGCATGGTCCACTGGCCGTGGTACGCCCCGCCTATGATGATAGCAAAGGACAGGAGCAAGCTGAGGATGACGGCAGGCAGCCGCATATCATCGGCTGCGATGAAATAGAGGTGGATGAATCCGCAAGCATACAAAAAGGAGCATACGGGACCTAAAACTCCGCCCCAAAACAGCCGTTTCTCGGATATGTTTTTCATGATACCGGCGTAAGGCTTCAAGGTTCCGTCCATATCATAGGCGCCTTTGGTAAAGTAAAGCAGCATGTCTCCGGAAAACATGCCGGCTGCGCCTACAAGACCTGCCACTATGGATAAAATCAGCATACTCATCATCCTTTCTAAAACAAAGCGGTTAGTGATAACTAACCAAACTATACCACACTCCCCTGCTCGTTTCAACAATATTCGATTCCAAATTCTACTTGATGAAGGCTCGCTTTTTCCCGACTATGAGAAATCGGTGAATAGTTCCCCGAATCATTCCGTCTTTCTCGATCATTTCCTGCATCTTCAGAAGCTCCTCGAAGCACCTGTCCACGGAAAAGCCGGGGAACTCCCATTCTATGACATGAGCGAACCAAACGAAGGCGCCCACGTCGTAGAAGGTTATCGGGCGATATGCTTCTTCCGCCTGAAGGATTTCGAATCCGGCGTTCTCAAAGACCGTCCTCTGCTCTCTCAGATTTAAATGGGGAAATGGTTTTACCGCTTCCGGCAGCACCATTCCCACTAAATCCCTGTCATTATCTTCTCCTACCTGCTCGGTAATGAACAGCCCGTTTTGGCGTAATAGCCGGAATAATTCTCTTCCATCAAAATCGCCATGTCTGTTTATGACTAAATCAAAGGAGCCGTCATCAAAGGGAACCTTTGACGGGTCATGACATTCCTTGAAATCGATCCCCAGCGGCAACAATTTCTCCCTGCACAGCTTAACGTTCGGGGGATACCCTTCTGTTGCAGAGGTTCTTTCATAGGGGTGATTTAAAGTCAGCAAAAATTCGCCGCCGCCTGTATCATAATCTAGGAGGTCCATGTCCCCGTGCAGATGCTGCCTTATGATTTCCCCGTAATCCCACGGCAGATCGTTGTCCGATTCGTACCTGTTCTGTATATGTGAAAAGTCCCAACCGCGGATGTGGGCGACATCTTCTTCCCGCTTCCAAGCGTCTTTCAGATATAATTTATTCACGAAAATACTTCCTTTCACTGAAACTGTTAAAGAAACCACTGACCTCTTCTATTCCCTTATCGTACCATAATTTCATTTTCGGGAAAAGCAGCGGGCAGCGCCATATTTTTAATGGTATTTCATAGGAAACCATAGCCTATAAGACATACGACATATTCTTCAAAAAAAC
>CAYTYN010000010.1:0-41403 GCA_964442135.1 uncultured Oscillospiraceae bacterium | reverse complement strand
GACACGGCCATATTTTTTTATCGACTTGACGCAATCGGCGTTCATATGATAAAATGCTTTTGTTATTTGCCGGCGTGATGGAATTGGCAGACGTGCGGGATTCAAAATCCCGTGGTGGTGACACCGTATGGGTTCGACCCCCATCGCCGGCACCATTGTGCCATGTAGTTATTTTGTATATTTTCAAGGATATAGGAGGGAATTTAGTATGAACCAGTTAGGACCCCAGATTCTCATTTTGGTGATATTTATCTTTGCTATGTACTTCCTGCTTATCAGACCGCAGAAAAAGAAGGAAAAGCAGATCAACGAGATGAGAAACAGCATTCAGGTAGGAGACGAAATAGTAACGATCGGCGGTATCTGCGGTAAAGTGGTAAAGACTAAGGATGACTCTATCGTTATTCAGGTTGGTGCGGATAAGGTTAAATTCGAGATGAAGCGCTGGTCCGTATCAACGGTGGAAAAGAAGAGCTCCAGGCCTGAGAAGCCGTCCTTGGAAGAAACCGAAACCAGTAAGCCTTCTCCTAAGAGACTGAGAAAGTCCGAAAGGGCTAAGGACGAAGCGGAAGAAAAGCCGGAGGCTGCCGCTCAGAAGGATGATATAAAAGAGGACGCCCCTAAAGTAGTTGAGGCTCCGTCAGCGCAGGCAGAAACAGACGATTCCGAAAATACAGACGCTGAGGAAAAATAGTGCTTCCTGCTTCCGAAGGTGTATATTCAATGCTCCCTTAACAAGGGAGCATTATACTTTTTAGTTGATGGACAATGAAAAAAGTAGTAAAATTAAATGAATTATATAACGACGAGCCTTGTGCAACAGTGACTATTATAAAGGATGGACATTAGAAATGAAGATTATACTGAGGAAGTTTTTGGCAGTTCTCGTTGTAATAGCCGTAGTGTTCGGCTGGTATGTTACGATTTTCGGCATCGGGTCTTTAGGCAACATTAAAGAAATGATGAAGTTCGGCCTGGATATAAACGGAGGAGTGTACGTAGTGTTAGAAGCCGATACGGACGCCACCGGTTCCGAGCTGGAGGAATTGATGGATCAGACCAGAGTTATCATTAACAACCGTGTCAACAGTCTGGGCATATCTGAAGCTACTGTCTCCATAGAAGGAGAGAACAGACTTAGGGTAGAGCTTCCCGGCGTAGAAGATCCTGAGGAGGCTATAGAGCAGATAGGGAAGACTGCCAGTCTCAGATTCCTCCTGGCGGACGGAACTGAAGTCCTCAGCGGTTCAGACGTGGAAGGAGCGAGCATAAGCACAGACTCTGTTAACGGTGGATATCTTATAATTCTGGAGTTTACTACAGAGGGAACGGTAAAATTCATTGAAGGTACCACCATGGCATCCAGTGGAGAGGTCACTTCCACCATAGACGGGGTGTCTGATGATGCCATAGTGATCATGCTGGACGATGAAATAATTGCGGCGCCTTCCTGCGAAAGCCCCATATATCAGTCCACATGCTCTCTCACTAACGCCAACGGCGGGTACACCAAAGAGGTCGCCTCCAATATGGCGACTCTTATCAACGGCGGAACACTTCCTCTGGACCTGTACGAAGTGGAGTCCTCCGTTCAGACGGCCACCATAGGCACGGACGCTTTAGATAAGAGCATAATCGCAGGAGTCATCGGTCTCGCCATAATATTCATACTCATGCTTTTCATGTATAAAATATTAGGGCTCATGGCTGACATCGCATTACTTCTCTATGTGGTCATAGTACTATGGATTATGGTGGCTTTGGAAAGCGTGCTGACCCTGCCGGGCATAGCGGGTATCATACTCTCCATAGGCATGGCCGTAGATGCCAACGTTATCATATTCGCCAGGATCAGGGAGGAGATAGTCGCCGGAAAGACCGTTAGAGTCGCCGTATCACAGGGATTTAAGAGGGCTTTGGTCACAGTGCTGGATGCTCAGATCACCACCCTGATAGCGGCCGTTGTTCTCTATGAAATAGGCTCTACGTCTGTAAAGGGATTCGCTCTCACATTGATGATCGGTATCATAGTGAGCATTTTTACTGCCGTATTTGTTACCCATCTTCTCATGGGCTTCATAGTAGGCAGCAAGACCCTTGCGAAAAATAAATACTTCGGTGTAAACGAGGACGGCACCCAGAAGGTATTCGTCAAGAAGCAGTTCAGGTTCATGAACATGAAAAAAATAACCTATACCGTAAGCTGCGGAATCCTGGCCTTGGGAGTCATATTTGCCGGAGTGAGAGGATTAAACTACGGAATAGATTTCACCGGCGGCACTATGCTGCAAATAGATATGGGTCAGCAGGTATCCGCCGATGAGGTTATAGAAGCCTTAAGCGATTTCGACCTGGATCCGTCAGTAGTTCTCGCGGGGGAAGATGAAGAAGAGGTGATCATCAAGACTATAGAGGCTCTGGATAACGAAGAGAGGACTCAGGTTTTGGCTGCACTCGGCGATGTATTCGGAGTGACAGAGGATGACGTCCTGGCCTTAGAGCAGTTCGGGCCTACAGTTGGAAGTGAGCTTAAGTGGAACGCGGTAAAATCTGTGGTGATCGCGGCCATAGGAATGCTCATATATGTCGGCTTCAGATTCAAGTCGTGGAAATACGGAGTTGCGTCTATACTGGGTGTAATTCACGATGCCCTGATAGTGCTGGCATTCTACGCTATTTTCGGTATAACCGTCAACAATCCGTTTATAGCCGGTATACTTACAGTAGTAGGATATTCCATAAACGACACCATAGTTATCTTTGACAGAATACGGGAAAACAGGCAGATCTATAAGAAGAATTCCCTCGCCGATACCGTAGACCTGAGCATTAACCAGACTCTGAACAGATCCATAATGACGTCGCTTACGACCCTTATCGTAATGGTGCCTATGACCATAATGGTATCTACCTCCGTAAGGGAGTTCGTCATTCCTCTCATGGTCGGCGTAATAGTGGGAACATATTCCTCCATTTGTCTCTGCAGTCCGCTGCTCTGTGAGTTTAGCAAAAAGGAAGAAGCGTCAAAATATAAAACAGCAAAAAGAGGGAAAAGCAATTAATGTTGAGTAAAGAGCAATTTTTAGATGAGCTGTTGAAATACAACAGCGGTTACGATACCGAGCTCATCGGCATGGCTTACGACAAGGCGAAACAACTTCATGAGGGGCAGCTTAGGAAGAGCGGTGAACCTTATTTCATCCATCCCATTGCCGTTGCCATCATCCTTGCCCAGCTGGGCATGGATGATGAGACCATAGTTGGAGGCCTGCTTCACGATGTGGTCGAGGACACCGAATACACCAGACAGATGCTGGTGGACAATTTCGGTGAAGAAGTTGCTCTTTTAGTAGACGGCGTCACTAAGCTTGGCGCTATAAAGTTCGACAATAAAGAAAAGGCCCAGGCCGAAAACCTGAGAAAGATGTTCCTGGCCATGTCGAGGGACATAAGGGTGCTGATCATAAAGCTGGCTGACAGACTTCATAACATGAGGACAGCCAAGTACTGGCCTCCTCATAAGCAGATAGAAAAGTCCCAGGAGACCATAGACATATACGCGCCACTGGCCAGCAGGCTGGGTATTTACACGGTGAAGTTCGAGCTGGAGGATATAGCCTTCTCCTATCTTCACCCTGAGGAATATAACACCCTGAAAAAGGAGGTAGCCGAAAAGAGGGAACAGCAGGAAAAGACCATAAAACACGTCATAGACGAAATAAAGGAAGCTCTGGATCAGATGAATATTAAGTACGACATTTACGGAAGATCCAAGCATCTATACAGCATATACAGGAAGATGACGCTCCAAAAAAGGCAGCTGGATGAAATATTCGATCTGATAGCTGTCAGGGTCATAGTGGAGACGGTCAGGGATTGTTACGCTGTCCTGGGACAGGTTCACACCATGTGGAAGCCTATACCCGGCCGTTTCAAGGACTACATCGCCATGCCCAAGCCTAATATGTACCAGTCTCTCCATACCACGGTAATAGGAGAGGGGGGAGAGCCCTTTGAGATTCAGATCAGAACCTATGAGATGCACAGGGTCGCTGAATATGGTATCGCGGCTCACTGGAAATATAAAGAAGGAAGATCCGGATCATCTCAGGACACGGAGGAGATGAAGCTGGCTTGGCTGAGGCAGACTTTGGAATGGCAGAAGGAGCTCAATGACCCCAAGGAGTTCATGGAAACCCTGAAGATGGATCTCTTTGCCAGCCAGGTGTTCGTTTTCACGCCAAAGGGTGAAGTAATAGACTTGCCGGCAGGCTCCACGCCTTTAGATTTTGCCTTTAAGATACACACCGACATAGGATGTAAATGCGTAGGGGCTAAGGTTAACGGCAAAATGGTCACCATAGACCATGTGCTTCACAACGGAGATATCGTAGAGATCGTCACATCTTCCAATTCCAGCGGTCCAAGCGTCGACTGGCTGAAGATAGCCAAAAGCTCCACTGCGAGAACTAAGATACGCCAATGGCTGAAAAAGCAAAGTCAGCCTGACGACATAGCGAAGGGAAAAGACGCTCTCGATAGGTTCATAAGGAAAAAAGGGTACGACCCTCAGCTCATCGAAAAGAGCGTATGGCTGACCAAGGCCATGAAGGAGCTTAACATCTCCACCATGAATGAGCTATACGTCCAGATAAGCAAGGGAGGCTCCCTCCTCAGCAGATACGCCAACCTGCTGTTTTCCTACTACAACGAGTCACTGGCGGCTGAACAGAAGAAGGAAGAAGATCGGGAAAAATCCCTCTTTTCCCAAGACAAGAAAAAGGACGCGCGGCATGACAGGTACAGGAACGACAGTCCGGGCATCGTGGTCAAGGGAATGGATAACCTTATGATAAGGATCGCCAGATGCTGTAATCCCGTACCCGGTGACGACATCATAGGCTTCATCACCAAGGGCAGAGGCATATCCGTTCATCGGAAGGACTGCTCCAACATCACCAGCCTGCCGGAGGAGGAAAAAGCCAGGTTCATAGAAGTGGAATGGGAAGATCTTAAGGCGGGTAAAGAGTACGACGCCGATATAGTTTTGAACGGAACTGAGCGGAGAGGACTGCTGTCCGATATTTCCAGAGCGTGTGAGGACATGGATGTGGATCTGGCTGGAGTCAATGCTAAGGCAACCAGAGATGGCAGCATCAACATGACCCTTACGGTAAAGATATCCAGCACTCAGCAGATACAAAGGGTGCTGCGCATCTTGAGAAATATAGAAGGTGTTTCCAGCGTTTACAGAGCCAGATCATAATTTTCGGGAGTTGCTATGCTTACAGTAAAAACATATATTACAGGGCCCCTTGGGGTTAATACTTACTTAGGATACGATGAGACCCATAAGGCCTTTATCGTCGATCCGGGCGGATATTCGGAGAAGATAACGGAATTCATAAGGGCAGAAGATCTGACTGCGGAGTACATCCTGCTGACCCACGGACACGGGGATCACATAGGCGGCGTCGACAGATTCAGAGAAGATTTTCCCGATATCAAGGTTGTAGCTTATGAGGAGGAGAAGGAGATGCTTTCCGATCCTTTCCTAAACGCTTCCTTGGAAATACTGGGCAAATCCACTACAGTTGAGGCTGACCTTTATGTCATGGACGGAGATACCATGACTGTAGGAAACACAGAGCTTACATTCATCCATACTCCGGGTCATACCAGAGGAGGGATGTGCATAATCGCTTCGGGATGTGTGTTCAGCGGAGATACCCTGTTCAAGGCGTCCATAGGAAGAACGGACTGCTACGGAGGAAGCTTTGCACGGATCATGGAATCTATAAGAAAGAAGCTCTTCATCCTTCCCGACGACACCACGGTATATCCGGGACATGGCGGGATCACTACCATAGGGTACGAGAAGAGGAATAATCCTTTTGTATAGAATACGGATAGAGAATTTTGAAAAGAAAAATCTGATCGATGAACTCATTCAGGTTTTCTTGAGACCGTCAGAGTACCGAATTACAGATGAAAAACCGCCGTCGGAGGAAGATCAGGTTATAGTGTTCAACAGGGGCGGGAATTCGGACAGAGACGGAATAAAGAGAGAGGTCTATGAGAAGCTGTCTGCCATAACCGGATTGGAGCCGGAGTGGGGGATACTTACAGGCATAAGGCCGGTTAAGCTGTTCTCCCAGCTATTTGACAGAACCGGCAGTCTGACAGAGGTCAGGAAGATATTGAGAGAAAGCTACTTCGTCTCGGAAAGGTATGCATACCGTCTTCAGGATATGTACCTCTATCAGACGGAGTTCGCCGGAAAGGCCGACGAAAGGTCTGCCTGCGTCTACGTGGGAATACCGTTTTGTCCTACCAGGTGCCTGTACTGCTCCTTCGCTTCTAATCAGACAGAAGGGCCTGAGATAGAAAGATACCTGGAAGCCCTCATAAAGGAGATTCGAGCCACGGGCAAGAGAATGAGGGATACGGGTGTTTGGGCGGAAAGCTTGTACATGGGAGGCGGAACGCCGACCACCCTTTCATCAGAACAGCTGACCTGTCTAATGGGCGAAATCAGGGCTTCGCTGGATTTGTCAGGACTGAGGGAGTACACGGTAGAGGCGGGCCGGCCGGATACCATTACCCGGGAGAAGCTTTGCGCCATAAGAGAAGGGGGAGCTGACAGGATCAGCATAAATCCTCAGTCCATGAAGGAAAGAACCCTTGAGCTGATAGGAAGGAGCCACAGTCCGCAGGATGTGCGGGACGCCTTCCGCACAGCGGCGGAATTCGGATTCAGGAGCATTAACGCCGACGTAATAGCAGGACTTCCTGAGGAAGGCGAGGAAGACTTCAGGTCGACCCTTGAGCAGGTAATAGAGCTGGGAGCCGATAATATTACGGTTCACTGCCTGGCCGTAAAGAGAGCGTCCAGGCTCATTGAGGCTGACCCGAATTATCATTACGATCACGCCGCTGTAGTGGGGAATATGCTTGAGCTGAGCAGGGATATCCTCACAGACGCCGGGTTTCGTCCGTACTATCTCTACAGACAGAAGCACATGGCCGGCGGAGGAGAAAATACCGGATGGTCCATGGCCGGAAAGGAAGGCTTGTATAACATGCGGATCATGGACGAACATCAGAGCAATATAGCTCTGGGGGCGGGAGGAATTTCCAAAATATATTTCCCGAAGGAGAACAGGCTGGAAAGGATTCCCAATGTGACTAATTACGAGCAGTATATCGACCGAATCGATGAAATGATCGGTCGAAAGGAAGATATGTTTTTTACGGAGGTTGAGAAATGGTAACCAGCGCGCCTAAGGGCACTAAGGACACGCTGCCTGATCAGGTGTATAAGTGGCAATACGTTGAGAAAAAAATCGCCCGGCTGTGCGAGATATACGGCTTTAAGGAGATACGGACTCCCGTCTTCGAGCACACGGAGCTTTTTACCAGAGGCGTGGGAGATACTACTGATATAGTCCAGAAGGAAATGTACACCTTCGAGGACCACGGACATAGGAGCATAACTCTGAAGCCGGAGGGAACCTCTCCGGTCGTAAGAGCTTTCATAGAGCATAAGCAGTACGCTGAGGTACAGCCCACTAAGTATTATTACATCACGCCGTGCTACAGATACGAAAAACCTCAGGCCGGCAGGCTGAGAGAGTTTCACCAGTTCGGCATTGAAACCTTCGGCACCGGAGATATGCTGGCCGACGCCGAGGTGATCTGTTTTGCCAACGATTTCCTCAATGAAATGGGGGTAAGGGACATCCGGCTCAGAATAAACAGCGTTGGATGTCCGGAGTGCAGGAAAGACCACAGAAAGGCTCTTAAGGATTACTTGAGACCTAACTACGATAAGCTGTGCAATACGTGCAAAGACAGATACCAGCGAAACCCTATGAGGATAATCGACTGTAAGTCGCCGGAATGTCAGGAGATAGTAAAGGGCGCTCCTATGATGATGGATTATCTCTGCGACGACTGCCGCGGCGCCTTCGAAGCCCTGAAGAGCAATCTGGACGCCATGGGCATCGAATATGAGGTGGATCCCACTATAGTTCGCGGTCTGGACTACTATACGAAGACGGCTTTTGAGTTCGTGACCGACGCCATCGGAGCCCAGGGAACTGTGTGCGGCGGCGGCAGATATGACCACCTGGTGGAAGAAGTGGGCGGACCTCCTATTCCCGGCGTAGGATTCGGACTGGGAATAGAAAGGCTCCTTCTCCTCATGGACAATTTAGGAGCGGAGATACCGGAGCCGGCTCCCGTGGACGGGTTTATAGCCGTCATGGGAGAGGAGGCGAAGGTTGCAGGGCTGAAGCTTCTCAGAAGCTTGAGAAAGAAGGGGCTTAAGGTCCGGATGGATACCATGGCGAGAAACATAAAGGGACAGTTTAAGTACGCTAACAGGCTGGGAGCTAGATATACCATAGTCATCGGAGACGATGAGATATCCAGAGGAGTCGTTTCACTGAAGGAGATGGCGACTTCCCTGCAGCGAGAAGTGAAGACGGAAGATCTGGCTGAGGAACTGATGAAGTAGGAGGAATCAGAGGAATCATGGGAAAACTTTTTAGGCGCACTGACATGTGCGGTCTGCTTTCACTTGAAGATAAGGATAGGGAGGTTACCCTGAACGGGTGGGTCGCAAAACAGCGCAGCCTGGGAAGCCTGATATTTCTCGATCTCAGAGACAAAAGCGGCATAGTTCAGATAGTCTTTGACGATACCATGGATAAAAGCAGCTTTGAGCTGGCTCAGTCCCTCAGGAGCGAATATGTTATAGGCGTAAAAGGCTCTGTCAGGGAGAGAAGCTCTAAGAATCCCGACATGGCCACAGGAGATATCGAAGTCCTGGCACGGGATTTGATTCTCTATTCCCAATCCGAGACACCGCCTATATACGTCAAGGATGATGATAACGTAGATGAAAATCTCAGGCTGAAGTACAGGTATCTGGATCTGAGGAAGCTGAGAATGCAGCATAACCTCCGTTTCCGCCACAGGGTGACTAAGATAACCAGGGATTACTTCGATGAAAACGGCTTTACGGAGATCGAGACTCCTATGCTGATAAAGTCCACACCGGAAGGGGCCAGAGACTATCTGGTTCCCAGCCGGGTCAACAGGGGTCAGTTCTACGCCCTTCCCCAGTCGCCACAGCTTTTCAAGCAGCTTTTGATGGCCAGCGGATGCGACAGATACGTGCAGATAGCTAAATGCTTTCGGGATGAGGATTTAAGGGCAGACAGACAGCCGGAGTTCACTCAGATAGACCTGGAGATGTCCTTCGTGGACGTAGACGGCGTAATTGCCATGCAGGAGGGTTACCTGAAAAAGCTGTTCAAGGAGATGCTTGATGTGGATATACAGATTCCCCTCATGCGCCTTCCCTACGACGAAGCGATGGAAAGATTCGGGTCGGATAAGCCGGATCTCCGCTTCGGCTTTGAGCTGAAGAAGCTTAACCAGGTGGTAGATGGAACGGAGTTTAGGGTTTTTGCCGATGCACTGGCTTCAGGCGGCGATGTCAGGGGAATATGTATAGACGACGCTTCCGACAAATTCAGCAGAAAAGATATAGATAAGCTTACTGAGAGGGCTAAACATTACGGAGCGAAGGGAATAGTCTGGATAAGATTTGAAAAGGACGAGATAAAATCATCGGTAAGTAAATTCTTCACCCAAGAGAAGCTGAGACAGATTGGAGACGTATTTGGGGCCGGAGAAAACGATCTGGTGCTCATAGCAGCTGACAGATCCAAGGTGGTATTAGACACGTTGGGATTCCTGAGAAGACATATAGCAGGCATACTGGGACTTCTGGACGACAGGGATTTTAAGCTTCTCTGGGTCACGGACTTCCCCATGTTCGAAAGGGATGAGGAGACCGGCGAGCTGAAAGCCATGCACCATCCGTTTACACATCCTAAGAACGATGATATACCTCTTCTTGACACTGAGCCTGAAAAGGTCAAGGCCGACGCCTACGACATCGTTCTCAACGGCGTAGAGATAGGCGGCGGAAGCATAAGAATACACGAGAGGGAGCTTCAGCAGAAGATGTTCCGGGTGCTGGGTCTCACCGACGAAGAGTGCAGGGACAAGTTCGGCTTCCTGCTGGATGCGTTTAAATACGGCGTTCCTCCTCACGGAGGTATAGCCTACGGACTGGACAGAATGGTAATGCTGATGGCAGGAGAGGACAGCATCAGAGAGGTAATGGCATTCCCGAAGAATCAAAACGCCCAGTGTCCGCTTTCGGGAGCTCCCGGACATGTGGAGAAGGAACAGCTGGACGAGCTGGGCATAGAGCTGACATCCCGCGATGAGACCCGCTGATGGTTCTGCGCCTGAAACATGATGATACGAGGAATTTTCGGAGGAACATTCGATCCGTTCCATAACGGACATCTTTCCCTTGCAAAGGCTGCGGCCATGGAGCTTGGACTCGATCGGGTCATACTTCTGCCAAACAGCGTGCAGCCTTTTAAGGAGGGAAGAAATATCGCTTCAGCTGCGGACAGACTGGCCATGCTGAGCCTGGTCGCCGCTGAGGACAGGCTTTTCACCGTATCTACGGAGGAAATATTAGGCGAGAGGATATCGTATACCTACAGGACACTCTGCCGCATAAGGGAGAAGTCAGGAGATGATCGGTTCTGGTTCATAATGGGGGCTGATTCTCTCCTCTCAATAGAGCAGTGGTACAGTGGAGATGAGCTTCTCAGGGAGTTTTCCTTAGCGGCCGGACTGAGACCGGGAAACGGTATAGACATGGAGAAGATAGATTGGTACAGACGGGAGTTTGGAGCGGATATACACATTTTGACCAATCCTGTGCTTGACATATCCTCCACTGACATAAAGGCGCGGGTTCGGGCAGGGCAGGACATAAGCCTTTTAGTGCCGGGATGTGTTGAGAAATATATATATGAAAATGGACTCTATAGAAAGTAAGATAAGAGAAATTCGTCCTTTGGCAGCTGAGCGGCTCACTGAAAAGCGGCTTCGCCATACAGAAGGCGTCAAAAAGATGGCGGTGGAGCTGGCAAAGCGCTATGGGGAGGATCCTCTCAAGGCTGAGCTTGCGGCCCTCTGTCACGACATGTTCAGAAAGCTGACAGAGGAAGAGATGGCCCGTATGATAACAGAGCTGGGCATTGATGAAAAATATGCGGGGAATATAAATCTGGCTCACGGCAAGATAGCCGCTGCCGTGATGAAGAGAGATTTCGCCGTAGACGACGAGGATATCCTCAATGCTGTCGCCTATCACACTACAGGAAGACCGGGGATGAGCCTTCTGGAAAAGATCCTTTATGTGGCCGATGGGGCGGAGGAAAACAGAGATTATCCCGGGGTCGGGAGGCTGAGAGAAGAGGCCTTCGTCAATATAGACAGAGCCTGCCTTATGGAGATGGAAAATACCATACGATACGTTAATGAAAGGGGACAGCGCCTCGATGAGGAGACGTTGAGCGCTGCGGAATTTCTGAGAGATAGAATCAATTGGGAGGAACACATGAACAGCAGAGAGCAGGCGATCTTTGCCGCGAAGGTTTTAGACAGCAAGAAAGCCCGTGATATTATCATCATTGACATAGCTGAGAAATCATCCTTTGCCGATTTCCTGGTCATAGCCGGCGGAGGCTCTGAGAGACAGACTTTAGCTCTCACCGACGACGTGGAGGATGCCATGGCGAAGAAAGGAATTTTTCCCAAGGGTATTGAGGGAAAGAACAATCCCGGATGGATACTCATGGATTTCACTGACGTCATAGTCAACATCCTTACCAAGGAATCCAGGGAGAAATATGATATCGAAAAAGTTTGGGGTGACTGCGCCTTTGTAGATATTAAGGAGGATTAATCTAAGATGAAGGAACGCTACGATTTTAAATCTATGGAATCAAAATGGCAGTGGTATTGGGAAGAGAACCGGAGCTTTAAGACCTATGAGGATGAGAACAGGGAAAAGTATTACGTCCTTGAAATGTTTCCATATCCTTCGGGCAAGCTCCACATGGGGCATGTGAGGAATTACGTCATAGGCGACGTGGTGGCCAGGTGCAAAAAGATGCAGGGCTTTAACGTCCTTCATCCTATAGGCTTCGATTCCTTCGGACTTCCCGCGGAGAACGCTGCCATAAAGCACGGCGTCGAGCCCGGAAAGTGGACATGGGATAATATCCACGAGATGGAATCCCAGTTTAGACAGTTGGGGCTTTCCTATGACTGGGACAGAGAGGTTCAGACCTGCAGTCCGGATTACTATAAATGGATGCAGTGGATCTTCATACAGTTCTACAAGAAAGGCCTTGCATACAAGAAGGAAAACCCCGTAAACTGGTGTCCGAGCTGCCAGACAGTGCTGGCCAACGAGCAGGTAATTGACGGGTGCTGTGAAAGGTGTAAGACTCCTGTAGGCAAGAAGAACCTTTCCCAGTGGTACTTTAAGATCACCGACTACGCCGACAGGCTTTTAGACAATCTGGACATTCTCAAGGGATGGCCTGAAAAGGTTAAGACTATGCAGAGAAACTGGATAGGAAGATCTGTGGGAGCTAAGGTCGCGTTTAAAATAGACGGTACTGATCTTACCATGGACGTATTCACTACCAGAGCGGATACTCTCTTCGGCGTCACCTACATGGTAATGGCTCCCGAGCATCCATATGTAGAGCAGCTGGTAAGGGGAACGGAGTACGAAGGGGCTGTAGATGAATATCTGGATAAGGTTCAGCACATGAACGATATCGAGAGAACGTCCACAACTAACGAAAAGACGGGAGTGTACATCGGAAGATATGCCGTAAACCCTGTAAACGGCAAGAAGGTGCCTATTTATATCTCCGATTACGTTCTCATGGGATATGGAACGGGTGCTATTATGGCCGTTCCCGCCCACGACCAGAGAGACTTCGACTTTGCCAAAAAGTTCGATCTTGAGATCATACCTGTAGTAGATCCTGCAGATCCGGATGTGGATATCAATAACCTGACCGAGGCTTTTGCGGCAGAGGGAACCATGATCAATTCCGGAAAGTTTAACGGGATGAACAACAGGAAGGCCATAGATGCCATGATAGAGTGGCTCAGCGAGGAGGGCATAGGCGAAAAGACGGTTAACTACAGGCTCAGAGACTGGCTGATCTCAAGGCAGAGATACTGGGGAACGCCTATTCCGATGATATACTGTGACGACTGCGGATGGGTTCCTGAAAAAGAGGAAAACCTGCCGGTACTCCTTCCGACAGATGTAGAGTTTACAGGTAAGGGAGCGTCCCCGCTGACCACCTCGAAGTCCTTTGCTCAGTGCAGCTGTCCTCGCTGCGGTAAAAAGGCTGCGAGGGAGATGGATACCATGGATACGTTCCTGGATTCGTCCTGGTATTTCCTCCGTTATTGTGATGCCAAGAACGATAAGGCAGCCTTTGACAAGGAAAAGGTGGATTACTGGATGAACGTGGATCAGTACGTGGGAGGAGTGGAGCACGCCATACTTCACCTGATGTATGCCAGATTCTTCCAGATGGCTCTCTACGACTTAGAGCTGGTAAAGGATGAAGAACCGTTCAAAAACCTTCTCACCCAGGGGATGGTAAACAAGGACGGAAGGAAGATGAGCAAATCCATCGGAAACGTAGTCAGCCCTGAGGAGATAATCGGAAAGTACGGTACGGATACGGTCCGGCTGTTCATACTCTTCGCGGCGCCTCCGGAAAGGGAGCTGGATTGGTCTGACGAAGGAGTAGAGGGAAGCTACAGATTTTTGAACAGAGTATACAGGCTTGTATATGATTTTAATAAGAATTATTCAGGAGACGGAGGCGAAAGCTTTGACATCAGGACAGAGGCCGACAAGGAGCTGAATTACGTGCTCAATTCCACCGTAAAAAAGGTTACGGAGGATGCCGGAGGAAGATTTAACTTCAATACGGCGATCAGTTCCATAATGGAGCTGGTCAACTGTCTATACAGATACAGAGAAAGACCTGACGTGAACGTGCCTTTCATGAAGAAGGCCATCGATACCTTGGTAATAGTCCTTTCACCGTTCACTCCTCACATTTGTGAAGAGATGTGGGAGGGACTGGGTCATGAAAACACGCTGGTAAACGAGCCGTGGCCGAGGTACGATGAAAAGGCTCTTGTGTTGGATACTGTGGAGATCGTCGTTCAGATAAACGGAAGAGTAAAGGAAAAGATGAACATCGCCACAGGCATGACTAAAGACGATATGGAAAGGACCGTTATGGGTCAGCCGTCGGTACAGTCTCTCATCGAAGGAAAGCAGATAGTCAAAGTTATTGCAGTCCCTGACAAACTAGTTAACATAGTTGTTAAGTAAAGGGAGGAATATTGTTGAGAGACTACAATAGCAAAAAAACTAATACCAAGAACATTACGGCTGTAATACCGTCGGGGAAGAAAAAGAACTCCGGGCGGTTCGTTGCCTCAGGCAAGGGGAGCCCGGCGAAGAAGGTGACAAAATCCACCAGGACAAATGCAACAGCGGCAAAAAAGGCTGACAACCTGAAGATAATACCCATCGGAGGCCTTGACGAAATAGGAAAGAACTTAACCGTTCTGGAATACAAGGACCAGATCATAGTCATAGATTGCGGAATGTCCTTTCCGGAGGATGAGATGTACGGCATCGACGTGGTCATACCCGATTTCACCTATCTCGTAAAAAACGCTTCCAAGATAAGAGGAGTCCTCATCACCCACGGGCACGAGGATCATATCGGAGGAATTCCTTATCTCCTTAAGCAGATAAATGTTCCCATTTACGGGACGAGGATCACTTTGGGCCTTATCGAAAATAAACTGAAGGAGCACGGCATTTCAGGGGACCTGAGGCCGGTTAAGGCAGGAGATAAGCTTAAGCTGGGCGACTTCAAGGTGGAAACTATAAGAACCACTCACTCAGTGGCGGACGCCATCTGCTTCTACGTGCAGACCCCGGCAGCCACTCTGTTTCACACAGGAGACTTCAAGATCGACTACACCCCTATAGACGGGGAGCCCATAGATTTGCAGAAGTTCGCAGAGATAGGGAGAAAAGGCGTCGATATCATGCTGGCAGACAGCACCAATGCGGTGAGAAAGGGCTTTACTCAGTCGGAGAAAATGGTGGGTCAGACCCTGGACGGCATATTCAGAGAGGCTGAAAACAGGATCATAATCGCCACATTTTCATCCAACGTACACCGGGTGCAGAAGATAATCGAGCTGGCCAACAAATACGGCAGAAAGTTCTCCGTTTCGGGACGCAGCATGGAAAACGTAGTAGGTATCGCCCAGGAGCTGGGATATCTTCACATTCCGTCAGGCTCCTACGTAGAGCTTAACAAGACCAAGAACATACCTGACAATAAGCTGGTCATAATCACTACGGGAAGCCAGGGAGAGCCTATGTCGGCATTGGCGAGAATGGCCAGCGATGAGCACAGGAACGTAAAGCTGAAAAAAGGCGATACGGTCATTCTTTCCTCCTCCCCCGTGCCGGGAAATGAAAAGACCGTGTCCAACGTTGTGAACAGGCTTTTCGAAAATGAAGTTCACGTCATATATAACGAGATAGCCGACATCCACGTTTCAGGCCACGCCTGTCAGGAGGAGCTGAAGCTTATTCACTCCATAATAAATCCCAAGTTTTTCATGCCGGTTCACGGCGAGCACAGGCACCTGATAGCCCACAAGGAGTTGGCTAAGAGCATGGGCATGAAGGAAAACAGGATATACATCCTGAAAAACGGCGATCAGCTTACGGTAGATAAGAGGAAGGCCGTGAAATTCGAGAACGTTACCCAGGCTGACGACATACTGGTAGACGGACTTGGGGTAGGAGATGTGGGCAACGTGGTCCTGAAGGACAGAAAGCTGCTTTCTGAAGCAGGACTGATCATAGTGGCCGCAGGAATTGACCAAGCCGGCAAAACCCTTGTGTCCGGACCTGAAATCGTGACCAGGGGTTTCGTGTACGTAAAGGAGAACGAAGATCTGATCAATTCGGCAAGAAGAGTAGCCAGGAAGGCTATAGAGGATACTCTGGTTCACGATTCGGACTGGAACACCCTAAAGAGCGCCGTCAGAGATGAAATGAAAAGATATATATATGGCAAGACCAAGAGAAGTCCTGTCATACTTCCGATGTTTCTGGACGTATAAAAAGCGGGGAGGTATTTATGAACGTATATGAAGAAGCCCACAAGCTGGCTCAGGCGGTCAGAGAATCAGAGGAATATAAGCAGTACGATTCCTTGAAAAAAACCGTAGAATCCAACCCGGAGCTTGACAGAATGATAAAGGATTTTGAGATGAAGCAGCTGCAGATGCAGGCTAAACAGGCAGCGGGAGAGCCTGTGGAAGGAATGTCTCAGGCTATCCGAGAGCTGTATCAGATAATAGGGAAGGATCCTACGGCAGCGGCTTACCTTTCCGCCCAGATGAGGTTTTCCATCATGATGAGCGACGTTTACAAGATACTGGCGGATGTAATGGGTATTGGCAACCCGACGCAAATTTGATATAATAGCCCAGTAGGTTAATTATAATTGAGAAAGTGAGAATAGAATATGATTACAGCAGGTGATTTTAGAAAAGGGCTTACTTTTGAAATCAACGGCGAACCCCACGTTGTTCTTGACTTCCAGCACGTGAAACCGGGCAAGGGTGCGGCCTTTGTGAGAACCAAATATAAGAATATCCTTACAGGCGCTACCAGAGAAGAGGCCTTTAACCCTAACGATAAGTTTCCTAAGGCCCATATCGAGACTAAGACCATGCAGTACCTCTACAACGACGGTGAGCTTTACTACTTCATGGATACTGAAACCTATGAGCAGATGCCCATAAGCTCCGATCAGGTGGAGGACGCTATTAAATATCTTCGTGAGAACGACGAGGCGACTATAAAATTATACAAGGGAAATCCTTTCCTCGTGGAGGCTCCTAATTTTGTGGATCTGGTAGTTACCGAGACAGAACCGGGAGTAAAGGGAAACACTGCTACCAACGTAACAAAAGCTGCCACAGTTGAAACAGGTGCAGTTATTCAGGTTCCTATCTTTATCGAAGAAGGAGAGAAGATTCAGATCGACACCAGGACAGGTGAGTATCTGGGAAGGTCTAAGGAATAGGCTTAAATAGGCTTTATCTAAGGAGGGACGTGTTTGACGTCCCTTTATAATTGTTTGCATAAAAAGAGGTATAAGTAGATGAAATTTATTCCCCCTAAAATGAAGTTTATATCCCCTAAATGGTTGAAAAAACCTTTGGTCATCGCGGCCATCATAGGGGCGGTGATTATTATAGCCGCCGCTTTATCAGCCTTTTTCGTCTACAGAAGCGGTCTGGGACCTGCCGACATAGACGACGATACTCCCATTACAGTGGATATACCCCAAAACAGCGGAGCACTTCAGATCATAGATATATTAGACGAAAACGGTCTCATAAAGAATAGAACCGCAGCGAGGATACACGTTCGCCTGGGAAATTATGACACCCTGCAGGCTAACACATATATCTTCTCCAAGGACATGGATTTGAAAGAAATCCTTACGGCGATAAACACAGGAGACTTCAATTATCTTTCGAAGAACCAGCTGACTGTAGTGGAAGGATCTACCATACCTACCGTCGCTCAGGCCATAGAAGATAAATTCGCCATATCGTCGGATGAGCTCATAGCCCTGTGGAGCGACGCCGATTATCTCGCCGGCCTCATAGATGAATACTGGTTCCTCACAGATGAGATTCTCCAGGACGGCATCATGTATCCTCTGGAGGGATACTTGTATCCTGAGACATACACGATTACAGATCAGGACATCAATGCCGAGGCTATCACCGAGATAATACTGGATTACACCGGTTCCGTGCTGTCACAGCGGATGGAGGAGATAGAGGGAATGGGTATGACGATCCACGAATTTCTTTCCCTGGCCTCCGTGGTGGAAAGTGAGTCTCTTTACGAGGAGGATATGCCTAAGATCGCAGGGGTATTCATGAACCGACTGGAGACAGGCATGCTCCTTCAAAGCGATATAACCGTTCTGTATGCTCTCCAGGAAAAGAGGGTAAACGTAACATATGAAGATCTGGAGGTGGACTCTCCATATAACACATACATATATGCAGGTCTTCCTATAGGGCCGGTCTGCTGCGTTTCCTCTACGGTGATGGACGCTACCCTTAATTACGAGGATTCCGACTACCTGTACTTTTTCGCCACAGAGGACGGAACGGTGATCTACTCTAAAACCCTGGCGGAGCACGAGCAGGCTATTTCCGAAAATCTTTGGTACTGATATGGACAGCAAAATTTTGAACCCTGTAGTGAGAGACTACATTTACTCATCGTACAGACCCTTAACCCCTGAATTAGAGGCTCTCAGGGCCAAAGGAGAAGAGGATATGATCTCTATAATCCTTCCGGAGACCGAAATGCTCCTCAGCGTCCTTCTCCGGCTCAGGAAGCCGGAGAAGATTCTGGAAATAGGTACCGCCATAGGATATTCGGCTGTGTACTTTGCCCAGTCGTTACCTGAAGCCAAGGTGGTGACCATCGAAAGGGATGAGTACGCCTTTGCCGCGGCGAGGGAGAACATACGGAAGGCGGGATGTGAGAACAGGATAGAGGTTCTTCTGGGAGACGGACAGGAGCAGATAGAAAAGCTGAAGGATATGGGAGAAACCGGCTTTGATTTCGTGTTCATCGACGCCGGAAAGAGCCACTACAGGCGTTTTTTAGACGGCGCTCTTTCAGTTTGCTCTCCCGAAGCGGTGATCGTCAGCGATAACATCCTCCAAAGGGGAATGACGGCCTTCGACGGGTACGATGAAAAGGGAAAGCATAAGACTAATATACGAAGGATGAGAGAGTACGTAGAGTTCATCACAAGCTGCGCCTGCCTTTCAACGTCGATTTTAAGTGCGGGAGACGGCGTGGCTGTCTCCATTTACAAAGGATGATCATGGATAGAAATAAATTCGAGCTTCTGGCTCCGGCCGGAGACCTGGAGAAGCTGAAGGCTGCCGTCACATACGGCGCTGATGCGGTATACTTCGGTGGAGAGATGTTCAGCCTGAGAGCGGGGGCAGGAAACCTTTCTCCGGAGGAAATGAAGGAGGGTACGGCCTTTGCTCACGAGAGAGGCGCAAAGTGCTATCTCGCCCTGAATATTTTCCCCCACAACGAAGATATACCGAAAATGAAGGATTACCTTAGAAGCATCAGTCATGTGGATATAGACGCTTTTATCGTTTCCGACCCCGGCGTCATGGATCTCATTAAGGAAATCCTCCCTGATACCGAGATACATCTGTCAACCCAAGCCAATATGACCAGCTACGCTGCCGCCAATTTTTGGAGAAGGATGGGAGTCAAAAGGTTGGTGCTGGCCAGAGAGCTGACCCTGAAGGAGATAAGGGAGATAAGAGATAACCTCACCGGGGATACGGAGCTTGAAGCCTTTGTCCACGGAGCCATGTGCATTTCCTATTCGGGAAGGTGCCTGCTCAGCAATTTCATGACAGAAAGAGACGCTAACCGGGGACAGTGCGCTCACCCGTGCAGGTGGAAGTATTCTTTAGTAGAGGAGAAGAGGCCCGGAGAATATTATCCGGTGGAGGAGGACGGAAGAGGAACGTATATTCTTAATTCCCGCGACCTGTGCATGATAGAGCATATCCCCGATCTGATAGAGGCAGGAGTCACGTCGTTTAAGATAGAAGGCAGGATGAAGAGTGTATTTTACGTAGCCACTGTAGTCCACGCTTACCGCAGAGCCATCGATGCCTGCCTTAATAATCCTGAAGCTTACAGCTTCGATGGAAAATGGCTGGATGAAGTCAAGAAGGTGAGCCACAGGGAATTCACCACCGGCTTTTTCTACGATCAGCCTACAAATAAAGACCAGAACTATCAGACCAGCGCATATACCAGGGAATATTCCTTCGTAGGCGTAGTCAGAGATTACGACGAAAGCAGCGGGTACGCCGTGGTAGAGCAGCGAAATAAAATGGTGGCGGGAGATGAGATCGAGATATTCGGTCCGGATATAGATTATTTCGTGCAGAACATAGAGGAAATGCTGGATTTAGAGTCGGGGGAAAGGGTGGAGACCGCGCCTCACCCTCAGCAGATGCTGAAGATGAAGATGACCCGTCCCGTTAAAGCCGACTATATTCTTCGGAAGAAAAAAAGGAGTGATATTTAATGTCTGTTCCCCTCAGTATATGTATCATAGCCCTGCTCATTATCCTTAACGCTCTGGTGGTAACGTGGAATACCGCTTACAGTACGGTTAATTCCAACAGGATTAAGCAGTTCGCAGCGGGAGATGACTGCGACAGGGCTAAGAGCCTGAGTGCGAAAAAGGTCATGGCTCTTTTAGAAAAGCCTTTGCGGCTGAAGATTATAAACAGGGTGCTTAACTATATTTTCATCGTCTGTGGAGGTATCGTGGCGGTAAATCTTCCCTACCCGAAGGCGCTTTCCGTCGTCGTCTACCTTATAGCTATGACCTCTCTGGGAGAGATATTCCCGAGAAAGCTGGCTCAGCAGCACAGCGAGAGCTTCGCCGTAAAATTCGTCGACATGGAGCGATTTACGGCCGTCCTGTTCTTTCCCGTTATAAAGGTACTGGACTTGATAGCCGACCTATTCCTCATGATGTTCCGCCAGAAGACAGATATGGAGGAAAGCCGTTACTCGGAGGCGGAAGTGATGTCCATACTGGAGGAAGGGGAGAAGATCGGCGAATTTAAAGAGGAAGGCCGCAGGATGATAAACAGCATATTCCAGTTCGACGACGAGCTGGCATATGAGATCATGACGCCCCGAACCGACGTTTTTCTCATCGATATAAGCGATCCTGTAGATGAATACTTAGATGACCTGATGGAGCTCAGGTACTCCAGAATACCGGTCTGTAAAGACGAGCCGGACAATATAATAGGAATACTCCATATCAAGGATTACCTGATAAAGGCCAGGGAACAGGGATTTGAAAACGTGGATATAAGAGCTATTCTGAGAAAGCCTTATTTCGTTCCCGAAACGAAAAATATAGACTCTCTCTTCTTCGAGCTTCAGAAGTCTAAGCAGCATATCGCCGTTCTCATAGACGAATACGGCGGATTCTCCGGAATCGTTACCATGGAGGACATCATAGAGGAAGTAATGGGTGAAATAGAAGATGAGTACGACCCTGAAGAAAAAGAGATAGAAAAGGTTGACGATAATACGTATTTAGCAAATGGAAATGTTTACCTGAGCGATTTTAACGATGAAGCCGGCTCTCACCTGGAGTCTGAAAGCAGTGAAACCATCGGAGGATTCATAATAGACCTTCTCGGAGAGATTCCTGCCGAAGGTGACAGGGACAGAAGGGTGGAATTCGAAAATTACGTATTCACCATACTGTCTGTAAAGGAACGGAGAATAGAAAAGATCAAGGTGGAAATTCTGAGAGAATCAGTCGAATCAGATGAAGCAGACGAGGAAGAAGAGCATTAGGAGAGGAGGAAATTATATGGTCGAATCGACAATGGGAAACAGCTCTGCGAAACACATGTGTGTCGGTCTGTTGGCTCATGTAGATGCCGGAAAGACGACTTTGTCAGAGAGCATACTTCACCATGCCGGAGTTATCGACCGTATAGGACGGGTAGACAAGGGAGATACATACCTTGATACCGATGAAATAGAGCGGCAGCGAGGGATTACTGTCTTCTCAAAGCAGGCGGTGTTTCGGTGGGAAGACCTTTCCATTACCCTGTTAGACACACCGGGCCACGCCGACCTCTCTGCCGAGAGCAGACGCGCGTTAGACGTGCTGGACTGCGGAATTCTGATCGTATCCGCTTCCGATGGGGTCAATGCCCATACAGGATATTTCAGGGAGCTGCTTCTGGAGAGGAACATCCCTACGTTCATATTCGTAAACAAAATGGATCAGCCGGGAGCTGACAGAGACGCTTTGATGAAAGAACTGAAGGAAACCTTCGGTTCCGGCGCTGTGGATCTCTCCCATGGATACACGGATGAGACGGCTGAGACGGCGGCGGCTGAAGATGAGGCCGCCTTGGAATTTCTCCTGGATAAAGGATATCTGAGGACGGAGGATTATCGAAGGCTGACGGGAGAGTGCAAGATATTTCCGTGCTTTTTCGGGTCTGCCCTCAGAGAGGAAGGAGTAGAGACTCTCATTAAATATATAGCTGAGCTGGCGCCTGTAAAATCTTATCCGAAATCCTTCGGGGCCTACGTATATAAGATAGGCAGAGACAAGAAGGGAACCCGTCTGACTCATATGAAGATAACCGGAGGGAAGCTTAAGACTCGCGATATGCTGGGAACGGAAAAAGTAACCGAGATAAGGCTTTATTCCGGCGGAAGCTATAGAAACGTGGAAGAAGGATATGCAGGTCAGGTGGTCGCCGTAGCAGGGCCGTCTAAGACCTACATCGGTCAGGGATTCGGCATAGAGAAGGTCAGCACCCTGCTCAGCCAAAGGGAGGAAGGAGCCTCGGTCAGCTATACCGTGGTATTTTCCGATGATACGGACAGCTATACGGCTCTTGCCAGAATGGGCCAGTTGGATGAGGAGCTTCCGGAGCTTTCTGTCACGTGGAATGATAAGACGTCTGAGATCAGAGCCGGGGTGACCGGAACGGTTCAGATGGAAATAGTGAAGGAGCTGGCAGCCAGGAGATGGAACTGGGATATCAGCTTCGCGGACAGAAGGGTGGAGTATAAGGAAACCCTTGCAGAGCCGGTGATCGGCTCCGGTCACTTCGAGCCACTGAGACACTACGCAGAGGTTCATCTTCTCATGGAGCCTGCGGAAAGGGGCAGGGGAATCATCCTAGACACAGTGTGCCCTACGGACGTCCTTTCGGATAATTATCAGAAGCAAATACTGTCAGCTCTGGCCTCGGAGCCCCTCAAGGGAGTTTTGACAGGGTCAGAGCTTACAGATGTGAAGATAGTCATTCTCGGAGGCAGAGCTCACGCCAAACACACTGAAGGAGGAGACTTCCGACAGGCTGCATTGAGGGCATATAGACAGGCGCTCAGAAAAGGTCATTCGGTGCTGTTGGAGCCTACCTTCGATTTCAGAGCCGATGTTCCTGAGAAGGTTTCAGGAAGAGTCATGTCTGACATAACCAGAATGGGCGGGAGCTGTGAGATGGGGGAAATGTCTCAGGGAAAGGTGTCGCTCACAGGAAACGTACCTGCGTCGGAGGTGGGAGGCTACGAAAATGAGATAGCCGGTTTTACGTCGGGAGAGGGTACCATAGCCCTTTGGGAAGGAGAATACCGGCTTTGCCACGATCAGGACAAGGTGATCGCAGAGATTTCATACGATCCGGATAAAGATATCGAAAACACAGCTGATTCTGTTTTCTGTACCGGGGGAGCCGGGGTAAACGTATCATGGAAAGGCGCAGACCAAAGAATGAAGCTCCGTTTCAGCCTTGATGACATATACGGAAAAAAGGACGGAGAGGAGCTTTCCGAGCCTGATTTCAGCAGTATTACGGCGAAGAGGGAAACGAACCGGGATCCGGCAGAGCTGGAGAGGATTTTTCTCATGAATCAGCCTGCTAACAGGAACACGGGAAAGGGAAGAAGGGACAGAAGGTATAGAACATCTAAAGTGATAAGGCCGGATTCGGGGTACAGAGGGAAATCCACCGGCTTTAACAATGCCCGAGGAGAGGAAATCCTCATAGTGGACGGATATAACACCATATTTGCATGGGATGAGCTGAAGGAGCTGGCGGCAGAGGATCTGGGAGCTTCCAGGGAGAAGCTGCTCGACGTCCTTTCCAATTACGGCACTTATCTGGGGAAAAATATAATGGTGGTGTTCGACGCTTACAGGCGGCCGAGAGGGACTGAAATCTCTGAGAACAGGGGCAATGTTACGGTGGTCTATACTAAGGAAGACGAGACAGCGGATCAGTTTATAGAACGGACAGTGCTTGAAAACGCCTCTAAGAAGAGGATAACTGTAGCTACCTCAGACAGGCTTGAGCAGATGGCGGTATTCGGTCAAGGCGCTATGAGGATGTCATCGAGAGAACTGATCGCGGACATAGATATGAGAAATGAAGAGATACGCACTGCTCTGGAAAGGATGAAAGGAATATGATATAATTACATAGGTCGAAGGAGAAGATCATATGGACGGTAAAACAGAAGAAAGGCCTGCACAGGTCGTTTTTTCAGAAAGCGAAATCGCAGCCCGTATCGCCGGCGCGGTGAAAGAGGTGCCGGGAGTAGAGGAAGTATACACAGGATTTTCCGGCAGCCTATCCGATCTTCTGGGTATGGCGCCCTCTGACGAGCAGGGCATTAAGCTGAGCACGAAGGACGGAGACCTTATTATAGACATTCACATCGTAGCCGAATACGGCGTAAGGATTCCTCAGCTTGCCTGGGAAATCCAGAGAAAGGTTATTGAAGAGGTTGAAAGCTTTGCCGGCGTTTCTCCGGCTGAGGTCAATATACACGTACAGGGCGTGGTGGCGTCCGGAGAGGGAAGATGATGACCAGAAAAGAAGCCAGAGAGTTCATCATGCAGGTGTTCTTCCAGATGGATATAAACAAGGATTTCGACATAAACGGAAAGGGGAGTTACTTCAGAGACCTGAGAGATAAGGGTCAGGAAAAGTACTGCTCTGACATGTTTTCCGTTATGTGCAATAGGAAAGATGAAATAGACAGGATAATAGAGGATAATACACGTGGCTGGACCCTTTTCAGGATGCCTAAGACGGATCTTGCCGTCCTGAGGGTCGCAGTCTGTGAAATGATATATATGGATGGAATTCCGATGACGGTTTCCATAAACGAGGCCGTAGAGCTTTCCAAGAAGTACGGGACTGAGGAGTCCCATTCCTACGTGAACGGCATTCTGGCAGGGGTGCTTGGGGAACTCGAGAGTAAAAGCTCAGAGGCTTAGACGCTTTAGGCTCCAATGCCGACATACTGTATATGAAAGAACTGTGCGCAATAGGTATAGACACCAGCAATTATAAGACATCAGTAGCTGCTGTCGCTTTATCGGGAGAGATTATCAGCGATAAGAGACGTTTTTTAAACGTCAAAGAAGGAACCTTGGGATTGAGACAGTCCGAGGCTCTGTTTCGGCACGTTGTGAATCTTCCGTCCCTGATTGAAAATGTAATTGACGAGGTGAGATCGGCAGGGGGCAGGGTAGGCGCTGTAGGAGTGTCCTCTGCTCCCAGACCTGAGAAGGGGTCGTACATGCCCGTATTTTGTGCCGGCGTCACGGCTGCGTCGGCTTTGGCGGCCGGAGCCGACTGCCCTCTTCACAGCTTTTCTCACCAGGAAGGGCATATAATGGCTGTAAAGGATTATTCACCTCTCAGGCATTCTCCCGACCACATTTCCATCCACCTTTCAGGAGGCACTACGGAGCTTCTCAGGGTGAGGGGAACCGATACAGGTATGGAGGTAGAAATATGCGGAGGCACTGACGATATCCCTTTCGGTCAGCTTCTCGACAGAGTGGGACTGAAGATGGGATTCCCTTTCCCCGGCGGAGCCGAGGTCGATAGGCTCGCTATCCGGGGCGGAGACATGGAGGAAAGGGATGTAAAGACCCTGCTGCCGAGGATAAAGCTTCGGGACGGACACATCAATCTTTCCGGAATAGAGACGGCCTCCTTAAGGCTTATTGACAGAGGCGCAGATAAGAGAGATCTCTCCGAGGCGCTGATGTACCGAGTTTCCGAAGCCATCGCCTCACTGGCCGTCTACGGATGTGAAAGGTACGGATTGTCTCAGGTGATTCTGGCAGGAGGCGTTTCGTCCAGCCTTTTTTTGAGAGGCAGGCTTGGAAGAATTTTAGATGATTTAAAGAGAAAGAAATCGGGAGTAAGGCCTGAAATATACTTTGGCGATCCCGACCTTTCCTCGGACAATGCTGTGGGAACGGCTCTTTTAGCGGCCTACACTGCGGCGGGGAGGTTCCCTTGGCAATAAAACCTGTAACCGTATCTCAGCTAAATGATTACATCGCCCGTGTTTTGGAAACCGATCCTCTGTTGCCCATGGTGACCGTGACGGGAGAGATTGAAGGTTTAAAATACCACGCCAGCGGACATGTGTATTTCTCAATCGCCGACAGCTATAGCAGGATAAGCTGCTTCCTGCCGCGGGAAAAGGCGGCGGAGCTGACTTTTATGCCGGAAAACGGAGACGAAGTCATAATAACCGGAGGGGTCAGGGTATATAAGAAGACCGGCTCTTATTCTCTGTATGTCAGGAATATGGAGGTGAAAGGGGCCGGAGCTAATTCTGCCGCTTTTGAAGCGCTGAAGGCCAAGCTGGAAAAGGAGGGGCTTTTCAGCAAAGTCCATAAGAAAGAAATACCGGCCTTTCCCCACAGGATAGGACTGGTCACCTCCGATACCGGAGCCGCCCTTAAGGATATGCTCAGCATACTGGACTCCCGAAACCGGCTGGTGGATTTAGTCCTGTTTCCCGTCCTTGTTCAGGGAGAAGGGGCTGCCGCAGACATAGCCAATACCATTGATTACATCGATAAGAACATAGATGATATAGACGTTCTGATAGTAGGACGGGGAGGAGGCGCGCCCGGTGATCTGGCAGTCTTCAATGACGAGGGCATCGCCAGAGCCATATACAGGTGCCGAATACCTGTAATATCGGCTATAGGTCATGAAATAGACTTTACCATTGCGGACTTTGTCGCTGACGTAAGAGCTGAAACTCCCACGGCGGCGGCGCAGATGGCCGCTCCCGACACAGGAGAGATTATGAGCAGGATGAGCGACCTTCTCAGCGAGATGAGAAATCATCTGTCTAATAAGCTCATGTATGAAACCCTGCGATTGGATAACGTAAAAGGGGAGACGGCGGCCGCCGTAAGAAAGCGTTTACACGACGGAGCGGCGGACATGGAGGCTTGCGCCACTATTCTCAGGGAGAATAACCCTAATAAGATTCTGGAAAGCGGGTATACTGTGGTAAGGAGGGATGGCGCAGCTGTAGCCTCCTCCAAGGATCTAAAAGAGGGAGACAGGGTGGAGATAATCTTTTTCGACGGAGCAGTTAAAGGTCACATAACGGAAATCTGATGAAAGGGAGAAAGGCGATGGAAAACAGTTTTGAAGAGAACATGGAAAGGCTGAAGGAGCTTACTGCCAGGATCAAGGACAGGGACATCGGAATCGAAGAGGCTATGGAGTGTTATGAGGAAGGTATGAAATACTACCGTAAATGCGATGAGATTCTGAAGAATGCTAAGCAAAAGCTTGAGATCTGTGAAGGTGAGGTGTAACCCATGAGAGAAAGCTATGACGAGTATTTAGCTCTGCTGAACGATAGTCTTTTAGATTATCTTCCGTATGTGGATCCTAAGAGCAGCGTCCTCTATGACGCCATGGAGTATTCCCTCCTTGCCGGCGGCAAAAGGCTGAGACCTGTCCTGCTCATGGCATCCTGCGAATTTGCCGGAGGGAAAGCCGAGAAGGCTCTTCTTTACGCCTGTGCCATGGAGTATATCCACACCTATTCTCTCATCCACGACGATCTACCGTGTATGGATGACGACGATCTCAGACGGGGAAAGCCTACTAACCACAAGGTATACGGAGACGGTATAGCCACTTTGGCAGGAGACGGACTTCTCAATTCCGCCTTCGAGGCCATGAACAAGGATCTGTTCATGCACTTTGACAATCCGGATGAGCTGAAGAGGCGCATAAACGCCATGTACATAATAACCAAGGGGGCCGGAGTCACCGGAATGATCGCAGGACAGGCGTCAGACATAGATTCCGAGCATACTGAGTGTTCCGAGGAGATGCTGGAATACATCCACCGGAACAAGACCGGCGCCCTTCTCGTCAGCGCGGTCAGAGCCGGACTGGTTCTCGGCGGCGCTGACCGGGATATGATGGAGGACATGACCATATACGCCGAAAATCTGGGTTTGGCTTATCAGATCATGGACGACCTTCTGGATGTCTTAGGCAATGCTGACGAAATGGGGAAAAAAGCCGGCGCCGACGCCGCTCATGAGAAGGTGACATACGTGTCATTGATAGGAGTGGATAATGCCAGGAGGAGATTGGAGGAGCTTACCCGGGATGCCGTCTCTGCCATAGAAAAGTATTACGATAACGCTGAGTTCTTTAAGAATCTGATACTAAAGCTATCGGCCAGAACGAAATAAGGGGATAAAAGCAAGGGGACATGTATGGCTAGAAAACTTACGGACTACGATTTTCCCGAAGATTTGAAAGAGATGAACGTGGATGAATTGAATCTGCTCTCTTATTCCATACGGGATTTTCTCATGGAGAACATATCGAAGACAGGCGGACATCTGTCTTCCAATCTCGGAGTAGTTGAACTCACCATAGCTCTTCACAAAATATTCGACAGTCCGAAGGATAAGATTATCTGGGACGTGGGGCATCAGTCATACGTCCATAAGATCCTTACCGGCAGGGCCGACGGATTTCAGACCTTGAGAAAGCTGGATGGATTATCGGGATTTCCCAAGCGAAAGGAAAGCTGTCATGACATTTACGATACAGGACATGCCAGCACTTCCATTTCAGCGGCGGCAGGTATAGCCGCCGGAAGAAACCTTAAGGGAGACGATTACGAGGTCATCGCTGTAATCGGAGACGGATCCATGACGGGAGGACTTTCCTTCGAGGCTCTTAACAATCTTGGAATGTCCAGGTCTAAGGTTATAGTCATCCTCAATGATAACGGGATGAGCATTTCCAGAAACATAGGCGGTCTTTCCGAACACCTGGGGAAGCTGAGGACTTCTGACAGCTATCTGAACGCTAAGGCTTCCATAAAGAAATCCATAGAGCGGATTCCGGGCATAGGAGGTTCCCTTAAGGACACCATTGCCAGCGCTAAGGACAGGTTGAAATACGCCATAATCTCAGGAGGTGTAATATTCGAGGAGCTGGGATTCACCTATCTGGGGCCTACTGACGGCCACAGCATAGAGGATCTCTTGGAGGTATTGGAACACGCCAAGCACGTCAACGGTCCGATCCTTGTACACGTTATGACGAAGAAGGGCAAGGGCTACAGACAGGCGGAAAAGTATCCTGACAGATTTCACGGGACAGGCCCTTTCGATTCGGAAACGGGCAAACAGCTTTCAAAGTCCGTCACCGATTATTCAGAGGTTTTCGGACGGAAGGTCGTAGATCTGGCAGACAGGGATGACAAAATCGTCGCCATCTCAGCGGCCATGCGCGACGCCACAGGTCTTTCGGGATTCTCCGTAAAATATCCGGAAAGGTTCTTTGATGTGGGCATAGCGGAAGGTCACGGAGTGACCTTTGCGGCAGGTCTTGCCACAGCCGGATTCAGACCTGTAGTGGCCATCTATTCCTCGTTCCTGCAGAGAGCCTATGACGAGATACTGGAGGATGTATGCTTACAAGAGCTTCCCGTCATATTCGCCATGGACAGGGCAGGGGTAGTCGGAGCTGACGGCGAGACTCACCACGGGATATTCGATATCTCCTACATGGCCTCTGCTCCCAACATGACCATACTGACCCCATCCTCGGGGAAGCAGCTGGAGGAAATGCTGGATTACGCCGCAAATTTAAACGGTCCTGTCGCCATCAGGTATCCGAGAGGAAGGGCGGCAGTGGAGCCTTCTATAACAGAAAGGTTCGACGGGAAAAATATCAGAGTGTCATCAGGTAAGGACGTGGATATTCTGGCCTGCGGAACCACATTTGCCGACGGGCGCAAGATCATGGATATCCTGAAAGAGTCAGGCTTTGATCCGGGGCTGGTCAATATAGGTATCGTAAAGCCCGGGGAATACAGCTTCCTGGAGGACGGAGAGAGCCAAAAGCTATACGTCACCTTGGAGGACAATTCCCTGAGAGGCGGATTCGGCGAAATTTTCAAAGCCGAAAACGGGGGACTCCGGGTTCTTTCCTTCGGATGGCCGGATAAATTCATAGAACACGGAAGTGTAGATCAGCTAAAGGAGAGATACGGTCTGGATTCGGAGACGGTAGCTTCGGATATAATAAAAGCTCTAAGGGAAAGGAAAGGCTGACTTTGAAAGAAAGGCTCGACGTATTACTCGTAAACAGAGGATATTTTGATTCGCGGGAGAAAGCGAAGAGGGCCATTATGGCCGGCTTGGTATTCGTCCGGGGACAGCGATCCGACAAAGCCGGCACCTCCTACGATACAGAGTGCGAAATAACCGTTAAGGGGGACACTTGTCCCTACGTGAGCAGGGGAGGCCTTAAGCTGGCCAGAGCAATGGAAGTTTTCCATATCAGTCTGAAAGACGCTGTCTGTGGAGATATAGGCGCCTCTACGGGAGGATTCACCGACTGTATGCTGCAAAACGGCGCTAAGAAGGTCTATGCTATCGACGTGGGATACGGTCAGCTGGATTACAAGCTGAGAACCGACGAAAGAGTTGTTAATATAGAAAAATGCAATGTGAGATATCTTGACACGGAGCTCATAGATGAACCATGGGACTTCGTCAGCATAGATGTTTCCTTCATTTCACTGAAGCACATCTTTCCGGTTGCATCAGACATGATGTCTCCGTCGGGAACGTGTGTCAGCCTGATAAAGCCCCAGTTCGAAGCGGGAAGAGAGCAGGTGGGCAAGCACGGCATAGTAAGGGATCCTTCCGTGCACAGAGAGGTCATAGAAAAGACCATAGGGTATGCAGAGCTTAACGGCCTTTATCCGGCGGGACTTTCCTATTCTCCCATAAAGGGCGCGAAAGGAAATATAGAGTATCTTTTATATCTTTCCAAAGATAAAGATTTAAGGTATAATATCGATGGAGATTGTATACGTACCATTGTCGACAGCTCCCACGGGGAGTTGAAATAATAAGCTGTTTTTTCTTTTCAATAAAGGAGACTTAGAGAAATGAAACTGTCTAACAAAGTAAACGCGATGCAGTTCTCGCCGATCAGGAAGTTCAATCCTATAGCTCAGAAGGCTAAGGATGAGGGCAAGAAAGTTTATCACCTTAACATCGGACAGCCTGATGTTGAAACCCCTGAGTGCTTTATGGATGCGATAAGAAATTACCAAAATAAGGTAATCGCCTACGCTGAATCAGGCGGAAATACTGAGCTTCAGGATGCGGTGTCGGACTATTTCAAGGGATATGGAATGGATTTCGGAAGGGAAGATATGATCGTAACCAACGGTGGATCGGAGGCTCTTACTATGGCTTTTATTTCCATCGTCAACGAAGGGGACGAGGTTCTCATTCCCGAGCCTTTTTATACTAACTATCACACCTTTGCCACATCTGCCGGCGGCAAGGTAGTTCCCATCACCACTAAGGCCGAGGAGGGATACCATTACGCCAAGAGAGAGCAGATCGAAGCCTGCATCACAGACAGGACTAAAGCCATCTGCTGCATAAGTCCGGGAAATCCAACCGGTACCGTTCTCACCATAGATGAGATGAAGCTCATCGGAGAGATCGCGAAAGAGCATGATCTGTGGATCATAGCCGATGAGGTTTACAGAGAGTTCGCCTATGACGACAGACAGATGACTTCCTTCGGCATGGTTCCCGAGTATGCTGACAGGGTCATCATCATCGATTCCGTATCTAAGAGATATTCCGCCTGCGGAGCCAGGATCGGACTCCTGATTTCCAAGAATCATGATCTCATCAGCAGCGTCATGAAGATCGCTCAGGGACGTCTTTGCGTGTCCACGGTAGATCAGGTAGGAGCGGCCGCTCTGTTCAGACTTCCTAAGGACTACTACGAGCAGGTTAAGGCCGAATACTGCGGAAGAAGAGACGCGGCATATGAGGAGCTTATGAAGATTCCGGGAGTGGTTTGTCAAAAGCCCGGCGGAGCCTTCTACATGTGCGCCAAGCTGCCTGTAGACAATGTGGAGGACTTCCTCATGTTCCTTCTCACCGAGTTCGATGATAACGGTGAAACGGTGATGTTCGCACCGGCTGAAGGCTTCTACGCAACTCCGGGTCTGGGAAGGGATGAGATACGAATAGCCTACGTTCTGACGAAGGAAGATATGAGAAGAGGCGTTGAGCTGATCAGACTTGGACTTGAAGCATACAACAGGAAAAAGAACAGCTAGTTTTAACGAACTGTTAAGGTGGAGCTGCCTCCGGCAGCTCCACTTGTGAATTAAGAATCTATGACCCACGTTTAACAGGGAGCTGTAATATATATGAAATTGTCACCGATGATGCGGCAGTATCTGGACATAAAAGAAAATTACAAGGACTGCATACTTTTTTTTCGACTGGGAGATTTCTATGAGATGTTCTACGATGACGCTCTCACCGCGTCCCGGGAACTGGAACTGACCCTGACCGGTAAAAACTGCGGCCTTGACGAGCGGGCTCCCATGTGTGGAGTTCCTTTTCATTCTGCTGAAAATTATATCGCCCGTCTTGTGGAAAGAGGGTATAAAGTAGCTATATGCGAGCAGACTGAGGATCCAGCCTTGGCAAAGGGGATAGTTGCCCGCCAGGTCGTAAAGATCGTGACGCCGGGCACCATTACCTCAGGCTCCATGCTGACGGAAAATGAAAACAACTATCTGGCTTCTGTTTTTGCCGATAAATGGGGAGTGGCCATGAGCTATTGCGACATATCCACAGGAGAGCTCATGGTGACAGAGTCAGATGATATTATAAAGGGCGCGGGAGAAATACTCAACGAACTGGCCAGAATCAGCGCCAGGGAGATAATCTATAACGAAGATGCTGTCAACTTCATCTCTGTGGAGGATTTCGCCGCCGCCACCTCGGCTTACGTTCACAACATGTCGGAGTCCCACTATTCCATGAAGGGTTCTGAGGAGACCATAAGGGCCCAGCTGGGAGCTTCTGCTGTAATAACTATGGGCCTGACGGGAAGAGACCGTGCTTTGAGGGCCTTGGGAGGTCTTCTCGCTTATCTTCTCGAGACTCAAAAACAGAGCTTGGCTCAGATCACCGGAGGCAGATTTTACGAGATCGGACTTCACATGGCTCTGGATAAGTCCACCCTCAGAAATCTGGAAATAACGGAAACCCTCTACGAGAAGAAGGTTCAAGGTTCACTTTTGGGAGTACTGGACAGGACCGGCACGGCCATGGGTTCCAGAACCATGAAGAAATGGCTTCGGGAGCCCTTAAACGACGCCGGTGATATAAACCGCAGGCTGGACGCGGTGGAAGCCCTCTCCGGCCAGCCTCTCATATGCAATAACCTGAGGGAAACCCTGAAGAAAATATACGACATGGAGCGTCTGGCGGGGCGAATGGCTTCCGGAAACGCCAACGGAAGGGATATGATCGCCCTTAAAAATTCTCTCTGCCTCCTCCCCGAGATAAGGCTGGCTCTTTCCGATCTCGACTCCCAATTGCTTGCGGATTTGGGAGGAAGGATTCACGACTTTGACGACGTGTGCGATCTGATCGAAAGCTCCATAAGAGACGATGCACCCTTTGTCATAAGAGAAGGAGGATTGATCAAAGACGGCTATTCAGAGAAGCTGGACGATCTCAAGCTGTCCATCAGAGACGGAAAGGAATGGATAGCCACTCTTGAATCCCGTGAGAGGGAGAGGACGGGGATTAAAAACCTTAAGGTGGGATATAACAAGGTTTTCGGGTACTATATAAATGTGTCCAATTCCAACATAGACGCCGTTCCCGATGATTACATCAGAAAGCAGACTCTCGTAGGCGGCGAGAGATACATAACCGCTGAGCTTAAGGATATGGAGAGCCTTGTCCTCGGCGCTGAGGCTAAGATAAACCAGCTGGAGTACGAGCTCTTTACGGAAATAAGAGGAAGAATTACAGAGCATACGAGGGAGCTTCAGGAAACTGCCGAAGCTTTGGCGTCTGCGGACGTTCTCTGCTCCTTCGCAGAGGTCAGCGGCCGTAACGGGTACGTCAGGCCTGTGGTGGATGAAAGCTGCCGGCTGATCATAGAGAAGGGAAGACACCCCGTAATAGAACAGATGAGCACGGGGGCGTCCTTCGTTCCCAACGATGTCTATCTGAACTGCTCAGATTCCTCCATGATGATCATAACCGGCCCTAACATGGCCGGAAAATCAACCTATATGAGACAGACAGCCCTTATCGTTCTGATGGCTCAGGCCGGCTGCTTCGTTCCGGCGGATCACGCCCAAATAGGCGTGGTGGACAGGATCTTTACCCGTATCGGAGCGTCAGACAATCTCTCCCAGGGACAGTCGACCTTTTACATAGAGATGAGTGAGCTGGCATATATTCTGAGCTGCGCCAAGGAGAGGAGCCTTATAATACTGGACGAGATAGGACGAGGCACCAGCACCTATGACGGTCTTTCCATCGCCTGGGCCACGGTGGAATACCTGTGCAGCGGAAAAGAGAGGATAAGAACCCTGTTCGCCACCCACTATCACGAGCTGACCGCCTTAGAGGGAAGGATAGACGGGGTGAAGAACCTGAACGTGGATGTGGCGGAAGAAAACGGAGACGTGATATTCCTGCACAAAATCGTTCCCGGACCGGCCAGTAGGAGCTACGGAATCCACGTGGCGAAGCTGGCAGGAGTTCCCGCGTCCCTTCTTGAAAGCGCGGAGGACAAGCTGAGCTTCTTAGAGTCGGATCAGGAAAGAAGCCCGGCGCCTCCGGTTACAGGTATGGACGGGGACACATCCTTTTACAGGGTGAGAGAAGAGGAGGAGCAGCTTTCATTCTTTACCTCAGCGGCAGGAGAGGAGCTGGCGAAACGGGTCAGAGAGCTGGATTTGATGGAGGTCACTCCTTCTCAGGCCATAGGCATACTGGAGGAGCTTAAGGGTATTATAAAATGATAAGAGTCTTAGACAAAAAAACGGCAGATAAAATAGCGGCAGGAGAGGTAATAGAGCGACCTGTATCCATAGTCAAGGAGCTGGTGGAAAATTCTATAGACGCCGGCGCATCCTCCGTAACCGTGGAGATCAAAGACGGGGGAAAGTCGTACATCAGGGTTACCGACGACGGATGGGGCATAGCTCCGTCAGAGGCGGAAACCGCTTTTCTGCGCCACGCTACCAGTAAGATAGAAAAGGCCTCGGATCTGGACGCCATCGAAACTCTCGGATTCAGAGGCGAAGCTCTTGCCAGCATAGCCGCAGTTACAAGAACCGAAATGATAAGCAAGACAGCCCGGTCAAAGACGGGAAAGCGGCTCGTCGTTCACGGAGGAGAAGTAATCGCCTCCCAGGCTACAGGCTGCCCTGACGGAACTACGTTTATCGTCACAGATCTCTTTTACAATACTCCGGCCAGAGCAAAATTTTTAAAGAGCGCTTCAGCTGAAAGCGGCAGAATAGCTGATATTTTATCTCAGCTGGCCCTTACCAGACCGGATATCAGGTTCACCTTCATAAGCAACGGAAGGACCGTGTTCTATACTTCGGGAAAGGGAGGACTTCTGTCCGCCATAATTTCCGTATATAAGGATCATGAATATAAGTCTCTGGTACCGGTAAATTACGGTGAAAACGGCATATTGGTTTCAGGATATATTTCAAAGCCTTCCTTTTCAAGAACCAGCCGGCGGGACTTCCACTTCTTCGTCAACAGAAGAGTAGTGGACAGCCGTACAATAGAGCGAGGTATCATGGAAGGGTACAGAGAGCGTCTCTTCGAAGGCCGTTACCCTGTAGTTTTTCTGGAGATTACCGCACCCCCGTCGTCCCTCGACGTGAACATCCACCCCAATAAGCGGGAGGTCAGGTTCGACGACGAGGAGCAGTGCGTCAGGTGTGTCGGCAGAGCCGTGAGGTTGGCTTTGGCTACGGATAAGGCTGTAACCGACGTAAAGAAAGATGTAAAGAAAAATGACTTTAAGGAAGGTACAGAGGAAGAAGCTTTACCATCGGAACAGGTTGACGTAAAAACATTACTGTCAAGTATACGGGAAAGCGCTGACGCCGAAACTGACGCTGACGCCGACGCCGAAAAAAAAGCCCCGATCCCCGAAGCCTACCCAATCGGCGGAGGGGGGAAAAGGGAAGCTTCTTTGTCCCGCCCTTCGGAGGTAAGAGAAGAGGCGGAGGAATACCGGGTCGGCGCCGGCCAACGGTCTCGGGAAAAGATTCCTGAATCCGCGTTCGATATAGAAGGAGCTGAGCCTTTTGACTTCAGCCAACTTAAGACAGGCCCGGTGATCTTCGGCACTTACATAACGGCTACAGACGACGATCACTTCTACCTCATAGACCAGCACGCCGCTCACGAACGGGTGCTTTACGAAAAGCTTGTAGGTGAATATCTCAGAGAGGAGAAGTATTCCCAGACCCTTCTCACGCCTTTTGTCAGAGAGGTTTCCCCATCTCTGGGGGAACAGGAAGAAATATGGCTCCCTATGCTGAAGGACATGGGTTTTAACGCAGAGCTGTTCGGAGAGGATTCATATATTATACGGGAGATTCCCATCTTCATGGCTATTGCCGAAGCAGAGATGTTCTTTGACCGGTTCATGGATTCCTTCGCCGAGTGGGGAACCGGACCCGACTCTTATCAGGCAATAGACAGAATCATAACCAGGGCGTGTAAGAGCGCCATAAAGGCTCACGACTACATAAAGCCTGAGGAGGCAAACGCGCTGATGGAGGATCTGAGAAAATGCAGAAACCCTTTTTCCTGCCCTCACGGCCGGCCTACCTTCGTAAGCTTTTCTCTCTATGAGATCGAGAAAATATTCAAGCGGGCATGACGAGGATTGGGAGATATGTGATGTCAGACAGTCAAAAGCTTATAGCCCTCTGCGGACCGACAGCCGCAGGCAAAACAGAATACGCCGTATATCTGGCTCAAAACCTTAACGGAGAGATCGTTTCATGCGACAGCATGCAGCTTTATAAATACATGAATATAGGCAGCGCCAAGCCTACCTGTGAGGAGCGGGAGGCGGCCAAGCACCATCTGGTGGATGTGGTAGACCCCAGGGAGGATTTCTCGGCTGCCAGATACGAAAAAATGGCTTCTCAGGCCATAAGAGACATTCTGGGCAGAGGAAAGCTGCCCATAGTGGCCGGAGGCACCGGATTGTATCTGAATTCCCTCATATACGACATGGATTTCAGCGCCTCTCCCGGGGATCATTCCCTCAGGGATGAGTTATACCGGTTGGCGGAGGAAGATGGAAAGGATGCTCTCTTTGACAGGCTTCGGGCAGTGGATCCGGACGCCGCAAAACGCATACATCCTAACAATGTAAAAAAAGTGGTCAGAGCCATAGAGTCCGCTTCCTCAGGAGTCATGATAGGTGATTTCAGCTCCCTGAAAAGAAGGCGTCAGGATTGGAATCCTGTGATGGTCTGCCTGACCAGGGACAGAGAAGAGCTCTACGACAGGATAAACAGGCGCGTGGACAATCTGATGGACATGGGTCTCCTTGAGGAGGTAGAGGGTCTTTTAGCCATGGGTCTGGATGATTCCCATATATCCATGAAGGGGATAGGATATAAGGAAATGTGTGGGTTTCTCCACGGCGAATACGATTTAGAGGAGGCTGTCCGTCTGGTAAAGCGAAACACCAGGCATTTTGCCAAAAGACAGCTTACATGGTTTCGTCGATATGACGGCATGAAGTATTTCAACGCTTCGGAGTATCCGTCCGACAGAGAATGTATGGAGGACATGTTAAGGTGGCTAAGAAAAAAACTGTAATTCACAATAAGAGCGACAAGCCGGACAACATAGTCCAAAAGGAAGCGGATATCTTCCTTCACTGCGGCGAGCTGGAGAAGGAGCTTCCTGACTTTCTCAAGGACTTTTTCATCTATTTGAAAGGTAACGTCCTTCCTATGACGCGGCTTGCCTATCTCCACGACATAAAGTTTTTCTTCGAATATCTCGTAAGGGAAACCTCTCTGACAAAGGCCGAAATCCCCAAGGACATAACCGTCGACGATATGAAGAATATTAAGGCGTCAGATGTGAATAGGTATATAGACTTTTGCAGGCGGTACACCAAAGAAACCGACAAAGCCGTATATGTTTACGAGAACAGCAGTAAGAGCCTTGCCAGAAAGAAATCTTCGGTTTCCGTAATGTTCAAGTGTCTGTACCGGGATGAAATACTGCCTAAGAACATAACAGACGGCTTCAACCCGATAAGGGTTCCGAAGGCAGGGGAGAAGGAGATCAAGGCTCTTCAGGACGATGAAGTCATGGTCATGCTGGACGCCGTTTCAGACGGTACCGGACTTACCGAACATGAGAAAGCATATTGGAAAAAGACGAAGCGCCGGGATAAGGCCATCCTCATCCTGTTTCTCACCTACGGACTGAGACTTTCCGAGCTTCAGCAGCTCAACGTTTCTTCATTTAACTTTCACCGAGGTGAGTTTAAGATATACAGAAAACGGGGAAAGGAATCCATTATGCCCATCAATGATTCGGTAAGAGAGGTGATCACTGACTATATCGAGCTGGAAAGACAGAAGGACGATGAGCTTACCGAAGAGGATAAAGACGCCCTGTTCCTGTCCCTTCAGGGAAGACGCATGACGGAACGGCAGATCAGAGAGCTGGTAAAAAAATATACTTCCATAGCGCTCCACACGACGAGAGAAGAGGGGTACAGTCCCCATAAGCTTAGAGCCACAGCGGCAACCAGCCTTATAGGCAGAGGGAATTCCATTTACGACGTAGCGGATCTTTTAGATCACGACCAAGTCACCACCACCCAGCTCTACGCCAGACGGAAAGCCGGAGTGAAGAGAGATTTGGTGAAGGATATGGAATGGGAGAAGGAAAGAAAGCAATGACGAGATCAGAAGAAATATTGACCGGCCTCTTGGGCGTATCCCGTGAGGTGGCAGAGTTCGTCCGCAAAAGAGAAGGCGACCTTGCCGAAAATTTCAGAAAGCTGGACGACATAGGGGAATACAATCAGTATAAGGTTCTTTCCGCCCTTCAAAAGAACCGGATCTCCGATACCCACTTCGGATGGAACACAGGCTACGGATACGACGATGCAGGCCGGGCGGCGGTGGAAAGGGTATACGCTGCCGTCTTCGGAACAGAAGCGGCCTTAGTCAGACCGACTATTGTAAACGGCACTCATGCCTTGGCCATAACCCTTATGGGTCTGTTAAGACCCGGTGACGAGCTGATATACTGCACCGGTAAGCCTTATGATACGCTGGAGGAGGTAATCGGCATAAGGGGAGAGGGAATGGGTTCCTTGAAGGATTACGGCGTGTCATACAGACAGGTGGATCTGCTTCGGGACGGTTCCGTCGACCTTGAGGGCTTGAGAAGCTCTATCTCGGAAAGGACAAAGATGGTGTGCGTCCAAAGAGCCACCGGATATGGTTGGCGTAAATCTATTACGGTAAACCAAATACGAGAGGTGTTTCAGATGGTTCATGGCATGAGCTCCGACATAGTCTGCATGACAGACAACTGCTACGGAGAATTTCTCGACGTGAAAGAGCCTACCGATGCAGGAGCCGACGTTGCCGCCGGTTCTCTCATAAAAAATCCCGGAGGGGGACTTGCCCTTACAGGGGGATATGTGTGCGGAAGAGCCGACCTTATAGAAAAGATATCATACCGTATGACATGTCCCGGAATAGGAGGGGAATGCGGTCTTACCTTTGGGCAGACCAGATCCATCCTTCAAGGGCTGTTTTTGGCTCCGAAAACGGTAAACGGAGCGATAAAGGGCGCTATGCTCTGCGGTGCGGTTTACAAGGCTCTCGGCTTCGAAATCTGCCCTGATACAGATGACGCCAGAAGCGACATAATTCAGGCCGTAAGGCTGGGGTCCCCTGAGGCTGTGGCAGCCTTCTGCGAAGGGGTTCAGTCCGCCGCTCCTGTGGATTCCTTCGTGAGGCCGATGCCTTGGGATATGCCCGGCTACGAATCGGAGGTGATCATGGCCGCCGGAGCCTTTGTCCAGGGCTCTTCCATAGAGCTTTCAGCGGACGCTCCCATAAGAGAGCCTTATAACGTGTACTTTCAAGGGGGATTGACATATGAGCATTCCAAATTCGGCGTCATAAAGTCTTTAGATTCACTGTACAAAAAGGGATTGGTAAAGCTTTCGGAAGCTTAAACGTCAAAAGGGTTTTATCATGAAAAAAAGTACTTTTAATGAGAAAAAAACAAAATACAAGGAAGAGCTTAGAGATGGACTGAGGCAGGAGAGGGTGGAAGTGAAGGAAGCCATCCGAAATACGAAGCGAAGCAAGTTAGTTTTATCCGTCGTAAAGCTTTTGTTCCTCTTTGCCATAGTCATAGCGGTTCCCGTATATATGGTTATTTATCACAGGGATTTTTTAGCCAGCTTCGACAGCATCGACGATGTAGTGGCCTTTTTCGATAAATATACGACGGAAAGCATGCTCATATATATAGGTATGCAGGTGGCTCAGATAGTTATATCGATTATTCCGGGACAGGCTCTTCAGTTCGCTGCCGGAATCCTGTGGGGGTTCTTCGTCGGCCTGATATTGTCGATCATCGGAGCCTTTCTCGGAACGACGGTGTCCTTTTATCTGGCGAAGCTTTTGGGACGTGACGCTATGCACATTCTGTTCACCGAAGATAAGATGAGCTGGTTCGTCGAGAAGCTGAACAGCAGAAAGGCATACACCATAGTGTTCTTGGTATATCTGATACCGGGGTTTCCTAAGGACATAGTGAGCTATGCCGCAGGTATTTCCTCTATGAACTATAAGGCCTTTCTCATCTTTTCCATGATAGGCAGGACTCCCGCTATGGCGGGAAGCGTCCTTATAGGCGCACTGTATCTTTCAGGACATCACGCCGCTATGTTCGCCATAGGAGCCTTTGCCATAGCTGCTTTTGTGCTTTGCGTCATATTCAGGAAGAAGATCAGCAGGTATATAGATAAGCTGTACGAAAAAGTTACAGATGAGTGAAATCAGGTTATTTTTCTCAAGGTCTTTCCGGGGAGTCTGTACAGGCCTTTAAAAAATCGAACGAATGTTCACTTTCCCGTTGACAGCGAACAAATGTTCTGTTATCATAGTCTCATGAAAAAGAACATTTGTTTGTGAAGGGCGGGTGAGACCATGACAGAGAGAGGTTACGGAGAAAGAAGCAGAAACAGAAGGAGATACAGGATCGTTTCCGGATTCAGATTTACGGTTTTTATGACTGTATCCGTTTTACTCATTATTTTCACCGTAGTTTCCATAGCGGCGAGATTTAACGGTGTCAGCGGGGCCACTGTAGATCGTTTCGAGACAAGAACCGTCATGGCCGGTGAGACACTCTGGTCCATAGCGTCCGAATATAATGACGGCAGTGAGGATATCAGAAAGACCATCTTCGAAATATGTGAGGCTAATGATGTTTCTGC